>QKGH01000207.1 GCA_003250495.1 Marinobacterium sp. | reverse complement strand
GCCTCCTCCCCCACCCGCGCCGAGCAGCTGCTCAGCAGCCTGCGCGAAACGCTGGGAAGCCTGAAAGTACGCTTGCCCGAAGTGCAGAACTCACCCCAGGCCGAGATGTCGGGCTGGCTGATGGGCGAGCGCGACGTTCCGAGCGCCTTCGAGATTGACGAGGAGTGCGAGCTGCGCGACCAGTATGGCGAGGGCGCCGTGATCAAGATCAAGGGCCAGATGCTGACCAGCCCGGAGATTCAGGCCCATATCGAAGGTGGTATGCAGGTCGCGCGGCTGGCACTGACCTGGGAGGAGCAGATCAGCCTGCTGCTGCATGACGACCTGACCCTGCACCGCCTGAAGCTGACCGAACAGTACCGCGATCAGCTGGAAGAGAATACGCCGGAGGAGGAGCTCGCCGCGCTGGATGCCGATGTCGCGCAGCTCGGGCTCGAATTTACCCGCCTGCTGCCGCAACTGCTGAACTGTTTCGGCGGCGAGAGCGAGCGCTGAGCAACGGACACTATTTGAGAATCTAACGTGTACAGCGTCTACGAGATCTTTTATTCACTGCAGGGCGAAGGCGCCCAGAGCGGTCGCCCGGCCATCTTCTGTCGCTTCTCCGGCTGTAACCTGTGGTCGGGCCGGGAACAGGACCGGGCCCAGGCCGTTTGCGACTTCTGCGATACCCAGTTCGTCGGTACCGGCGGCCAGAACGGCGGCAAGTTCGCGACCGCGCAGATGCTGGTGGATACGCTGAAGGCGTTATGGCCACAAGATCAGGCCGGCAAGCTGCAGGGGCGCCCCTACGTGGTCTGTACCGGCGGCGAGCCGGCGTTGCAGCTGGATGAAGCGCTGATCGACACCCTGCATGCCGAAGGCTTCGAGATCGCCATCGAAACCAATGGCACCCGCCCACTGGCGCCGGGAATCGACTGGATCTGTGTCAGCCCCAAGGCGGACAGTGAGCTGCTGATCGACGCCGGTGACGAGTTGAAGCTGGTCTATCCGCAGCCCAAGGCGCCGCCGGAGCGCTTCGCCGGCCTGGCGTTCGCGCACTTTTATCTACAGCCGCTGGATGGCCCGCTGGTACGCGAATATACCCGCCGCTGTGTCGATTACTGCCTGGCACACCCGCAGTGGAAACTCAGCCTGCAAACCCACAAGCTGCTCGGCATCGACTGATCAGGGACGCTGGATCTGCGTCCCCGGCAGCAAACCGGGCAGGTTGCGCACCAGGATCAGCAGGAAAGCGGGCAGCTGCATCAGTACGCCGTAGATCAGTACCGCCGCGGACATCTCCGCGTTGTGCAGTATCCCCGCGGTCACCATCAGCGCCGTACCGGCATTCTGGATCCCCACCTCCACCGCCAGCGTGAGCTGCTGCTGGCCGCCAAGCCCGGCCAGACGCCCCAACCCGGCTCCCATCAGCATCGCCAGCGTAGACAGCGTGATGACCACGGGACCGAGCTGTCCCAGCAATGCCGGCAGTTGTGCCCAGCGCGAGCTGACCAAGGCCACGACGATGGCGACGAAGAACAGCAGGGCGAATCCCTTGACCCAGGGATACAGGCGCCGGCACAGCGCCGGGAAACGCTCATTGAGCCACACGCCGACCAACACCGGCAGCAGCGAAACGAGCACCAGTTTCCCGACCGACGGCAGGACCGGAAACTCCGCCAGCGTTGCATCCATCTGCGCCAGCCCCAGGATCAATGCAGTCAATAGAGGCAGAGTAATCGGCGCTACCAGGCTGCTGACGGCGGTGAGACTCACCGACAGCGCCGTATCGCCTCGCACCAGCAGCGTGATCATATTGGAGGTGACGCCCCCCGGGGCGAAGGTAACGATCAACAGCCCCAACGCCAGGCTCGTCGGCAGTTGCCACCCCCACACCAGCAAGGCCCCGAGCAGCGGCAACAGCAGCAACTGGCCACCGATACCGGCCAGCAACGCCCGCGGCTGGCGCAAAATACGCGTGAAATCGCCCCGCTTCAGCGTGATACCGACCCCCAGCATCATCAGGCAGAGCGCCAGCGGTAAGATGCGATCGAAAACTGTTCCCGAATCCATGCAACTCCTCCCCTTCAGGCCGAAAGATGATGGGGCAGCCCCCGCCACATGTAAAGCCTCCCCAGCGACACCGGTCGGGCTCCGCCTGTTTATAAAACAGCCAATTCAGTAACCACGCGGGATTGCCGGCACTACCCACATCTACTGTGGATAACACTGTGAACATTGCCACAAAAGAAGCGTCAACCACCCGTTACACCTTACCGGAGCACAGATTGTATATTTTTTAACCAGCTGTTTTTATCCTTATTATTCAATATGTTAATACTTGACATCGGAAAAGTTAGGGGGTTACGGAGGCTCAGTCCTGCAACGTCCAACTGACACTCACTTGTCACCTTTCTGACATTCGGTGTTACACAGCGAAGCCCGCGGGGCGCCCCGGCGAGCGCCGCGTCCCCCCAGCCCCCGGCCGAACTGGCCTTGATGAGGGTAATCACTGTAAAATCCGCGCGACTATTATTTATGACCTGGACCCACTCCTGATGCAGCAACAACTCGACGAGCGCCGCCGGATAGCGGAGCGCGTGACCCTTATCGGCTCGGTAATCGATACCGTCCTCGGCGTCGCCAAGATCATCGTCGGCCTGCTGGCCAACTCCGCCGCCCTGGTTGCTGACGGTATCCACTCCCTCTCCGACCTGCTGACCGATTTCATGGTCATCGCGGTCCTGCGCCTGTCGCACCAGGCACCGGACCGTAACCACCCTTATGGACATGGCCGGTTCGAAACGGTCGGAACCGTGGCACTCGGGGTCATCCTGATCGGCGTCGGCGCGCTGATGGCGTACGAGACGCTGGTTATCCTGTTCAATGCCGAACATCCACCGACCCCGAGCTGGCCCGCGCTACTGGTGGCCGCACTGTCGGTGATCGGCAAGGAGTGGATCTTCCAGTACACCTACCGGGTGGGCAAACAGCTGAAGTCCGACCTGATCATCGCCAACGCCTGGCACAGCCGCACCGATGCCTTCTCGTCGGTCGTGGTCTGCGTCGCCGTGGCCGGCTCCCTGCTCGGCATCTGGTGGCTGGATGGCGTCGCCGCCATCATCGTCGCCCTGTTCGTCGGCAAGATCGGCTGGGACCTGGTGGCTCGCAGCGTTACCGAACTGGTCGACACCGCACTGCCCGAGGAGCGCGTCAAGGAGCTCAGGGAAACGATCCTGTCCGTCGCCGGGATCCGCAGCGTACACAGCTTCAAGAGCCGCCAGATGGGCAACCAGAGCCTGCTCGAGATGCATCTGCAGGTGGATCCCCACCTCAGCGCGGCGGAAGGCCATTACATCGGCGATTCGGCGGTGATCAAGCTGAAGGAGCGCTTCGATGATATCGGTCATATCATCTTCCACATAGATACCTATGATGACCAGCTGTATCCGGACGAGAATCTCCCGGTGATGCCGCCGCGGGCCGATATTGCGGAACGGATCGACAACGTCCTGCACGACCTGCTGCAGCAGCGCCCGGAGTATGAACTGACGCTCTACTATCACCCGGAATATATCGATCTCGATATCAAGGCCGCGCCGGCGCTGCACGCCCTGCTCACCGAGCGTGGGCTGGCCGCCAGGGATCTGGAGCAGCGCATTCGCGAACAACTGGCACCGCTGGACTGGTGCCGGGAACTACGTATCTGGCTTCCGGCCAGCGATTGAGGAGGGATACGGCTCAGGGAAGGGCATGCCTGATTTAGCTCGCAGTATGGATGTGACCTGACCATGAACTACCCTGAAAACCCCAGCGAAGCGGCGGAGCTGTTACGCCAGGCCGTGCCGCTGATGGTGCGCCACCAGATAGCGCCCAATCCTCTCAATTACGCACTCTGGTACACCTACGTCTCAAACCGGCTGCCAGCGCTGAACCAGGCGCTGGACGCCACGCTGCGTACCTACGGCACCTGCCCCAGCGAGATCGGCGAGCAGCTGGTCAAACAACACCTGTATCCCACCGACAGCGCCTCCACCCGGCAGATCCAGGACAATCTGATCAACCTGGTGACCACGCTGAGCGAACAGGCCAACGCCGCCGCCCAGCATACCGGACACTACTCCGAGCAGCTCCGCGACAGTCTCGACGCGCTGATGCGGCACGGCAACGCCGCGCAGGAAGCACTGCCGCTGGAATCGGTACTGCGCACGCTGGCACTGAATACCGAGAGCATCAACGAGAAGACCCTGTGTTTTCAGCAGCAGATCGATGCCGCCCAGCAGGAGATCGACAGCCTGAAGAACGCCCTCGAGCAGGCACGCCAGGACGCCCAGATCGATGCCCTGACCGGGCTCGGCAACCGCCGTCTGTTCGACACCGAACTGCAGCGGCTGGTCCAGTCGGACGCGGCGGCAGCGCTGACGTTGATCATGCTCGATGTGGACCATTTCAAGCAGTTCAACGACCGCTACGGCCACCAGACCGGGGACCGGGTACTGCAGTATGTCGGTGCGCTGCTACGCGAGGAGTGCCAGGCCCCGGTACTGGCGGCGCGGTTCGGCGGGGAGGAGTTTGCCCTGCTGCTGCCGGGCGCTGAGCCGCAGCAGACGCTGGCGTTTGCCGAACGCCTGCGCCAGCGGGTGGCCGCGATCCGGCTGCGCCAGAAGAGCTCCGGCAGCGTGATCAGCACCATCACGGCATCGTTCGGCGTGGCGACACGGGGGCCTGCCGAGAGCGCCGGCAGCCTGATCGAACGGGCCGACCAGGCGCTGTACCAAGCCAAGCAGCAGGGCCGCAACCGGGTCTGCAGCGCCGCGGATCGATCCACAGACGTGCAGGCCGCCGGCTAACCCCGGCCCCGCCACGCCCCTCCCCCGGCGGCATGGCGAGGCGGCCGCCTCAGTTCCGCGTTACCTGGCGCATCGTCACGAACTCCTCCGCGGCCGTCGGATGGATACCGATAGTCGCATCGAACACCGCCTTGGTCGCCCCCGCTTTCAGCGCCACCGCGATGCCCTGAATGATCTCGCCCGCCTCGGCGCCGACCATGTGCACGCCGACCACGCGATCGCTGTCGCCATCGACGATCATCTTCATCAGCGTGCGCTCCTGGCTGCCGCTGAGCGTGTGTTTGAGGGCCCGAAACTCCGAGCAGTACACCTTGATCTGCGCGTAACGCGCGCGCGCCTGCTCTTCGCTGAGCCCCACGGTACCGATATTGGGCTGGCAGAACACCGCCGTCGGGATCAATTCGTAATCCACCCGGGCATCGCCGCCGGAATAGAGATGCCGCACCAGCGCCATCCCCTCGGCCAGCGCCACCGGGGTCAGCTGGACGCGGTCGATCACGTCTCCGATGGCATAGATCGACGGCACGCTGCTCTGGAAGTTGTCGTTGACCCGGATGGCGCCGTTGTCGGCCAGCTCGACGCCGACCGCCTCCAGCCCCAGCCCCGCCGTCTTCGGCGTGCGCCCGGTAGCGTAGAGGATCTGGTCCGCCTCCAGCACCCGGCCGTCATCCAGCGTCGCGCACAGGGTGCCATCGGCACGCTTTTCTACCCGGGTGATATTCACCCCCAGGTTCAGCCCAACTCCTTTCTTGGCGATCTCCTGGGCGGTGAAGCGGCGGACCTCCTCATCGAAACCACGCAGAATCATATCGCCGCGGTAGATCAGCTCGGTCTTCGCGCCGAGGCCGGCGAAGATACCGGCGAACTCCACCGCGATGTAGCCGCCGCCGACCACGATCACCCGCTGCGGGAACTGCTCCAGATCGAATACCTCGTTAGAGCTGATCACCTGATCGCTGCCGGGGAACTCCGGCACGAACGGCCAGCCCCCGGTCGCGACCAGGATCCGCTCGGCGCTGTACGCCTTGCCGGCCACCTCGACACTGTGCGGGCCGGTAATGACGGCACGGCCGTCGATCAGATCGCAGCCAGCATTGCGCAGCAGATTGCCGTAGATGCCGTTCAGTCGGCCAATCTCGTCTTTCTTGTGGTCCCGCAACGTCGGCCAGTCGAACGACACCCCGTCCGCGTTCAGTCCAAACCCCTTGGCCTCTTCGAACCCCTCGGCATAGTGCGAGGCATAAACGTACAACTTCTTCGGTACGCAGCCGACGTTGACACAGGTGCCGCCGAGGTAGAGATCTTCCGCCACCGCCACACGTACCCCCAGGCCCGCCGCCATGCGCCCGGCGCGCACACCGCCGGAACCCGCACCTATGACGAAGAGGTCATAATCAAAACCGCTATCACTCGTTGACACGTTCGCTACTCCCGAAACATCGATCCATATTAATGGCCTACACCTTAGCCCGAAGCGGCCAACGGATGCCAATTAACAGCGATAACGCTGACAATAGCTAAAATTTATCAGCTTATCGCTTTGATCTCAGTCACTTTTTGCTAGCATCCCTGCATTCAACCGACCGACTGACTGGAGCCCGCCTTTGATCACTCTCGTTTCGTTCAACACCAACGGTATCCGCGCCCGCATGCATCAGCTGGCACGCCTGATCGAACGCCACGCGCCGGACGTCATCGGTATCCAGGAGAGCAAGGTCGCCGACGACCAGTTCCCCCGGGACGAGATCGCCGCACTGGGCTACCATGCCGAGTTCTTCGGCCAGAAAACCCACTATGGCGTCTGCCTGTTGTCGAAGCAGCCGCCGCTCGCGGTCCAGAAGGGGTTCGAAGGGGATGCCGCCGAGGCGCAGAAACGCTTGATCATCGGCCGCTATCTCGACAGCCAGGGCAAGCCGTTCACGCTGATCAACGGCTATTTCCCCCAGGGGGAAAATATCGCCCACGAGACCAAGTTCCCGGCCAAGCGCAAGTTCTACGCCGACCTGCTGACACACCTGACGCAGCACTGTTCGAGCGGGGAGCCGCTGGTGGTGATGGGCGACCTGAACATTTCGCCCGAGGATATCGATATCGGCATCGGCGACGCCAACCGCAAACGCTGGCTGAAGAGCGGCAAGACCAGTTTCCAACCGGAGGAGCGGGAGTGGCTGCAACGCCTCTACGCCTGGGGCCTGCACGACTGTTACCGCCACTGTCACCCGCAGCGCGACGATCTGTTCAGCTGGTTCGACTACCGTAGCCGCGGCTTCGAGGACGACCCGAAGCGCGGCCTGCGCATCGATGCGATCCTGGCCACGGCACCGATGCTGGCCCGGTGCGTCGACGCCGGCATCGATTACGAGATCCGGGCGATGGAGAAACCCTCGGACCACGCCCCGATCTGGGCCAGGTTCGACCTGTAACCCCCCGCGTCTAGGCGTCGATCGGGCACACGAAATCCTGCGGTTTAAGCACCAGCAGATCGCACTCGAGGCGATCCAACACCCGCTCGGCGCTACTGCCCAACAGCAGATGCTCGAGCAGGGAACGCTCGATATTGCCCATCAACAGCAGGTCGATCTGCTGCTGATGGCAGAATGCCGGTAGCGTCTGGTGCAACTCGCCCTCCAGCAGATGCAGTTCCGGCGCGCCGGCCTCGCCGCTGAACGGTGCCAGCAGCGCACTCATCCTGGCCTGATGCTCGGCCCTGACATCTGTCTGCAAGCGCTCGAAATCGATGACCCGGTGCTCGTCGAAAATGGCCGCCTGCGGCAGGGTCGAAAAGGTGTGGACCACATGCAGTTCGCCGTCCAGCAACCGCACCAGGCGATGCGCCAGACCGAGCAGCTGCAGGTCGAGTTCCTCCGGTTCGTCCTTCAGATGGAAGGGGTTCAACGCCACCGCCAGGCGCGGATGGGAGGCCCAGCTGCGATCCCGCCCGAGCAGCACCGGCACCGGCGCATCGCGCAACAACGCCCAGTCTTCCGGCGCCAGCAGATGATGCAGCAGGCCGCTGTGACTCGATAACGGATGCAGCAGCAGGTCGGGATGGTAGCGCAGACATTTGCGCACCACCGCCTCGGCGCGCTGCTCATCCCAGCACACATCGGTACCGATCTCGACCTCCGGTAACCGGATCCGCTGTGCCAGTCGCTCCAGGCGCCCTTCGCATTGGTTCAACCAGGCATGCCGGGAGCCCCGCTGCGCCTCGTCATTGAGCAGGGAGGCACCGCCGATCAACGCCTGCCAGGTGGCGCAGAACAACTCCAGATGCCCACCCGGCTGCACCAGGCGGGCCGCCTTTTCCAGCAACTGCAGATGCTCATGCTGTTCATCCAGATTGACCAGTATCTTATTGAACATGGTAGCTCTCCTACTCCCGAATCGATCACCTCGCCAACTGGCAGGAGCCTCGTTAAAAGCATAGTGCCGTTACCACCCTCAACTCCAGTATTTCGCTGGCAACGGCGTGCATTCGTGCTATATTAGCCAAAGTTAATATATATAGGAGCACCATCCATGTCCTTCCATTCCGCCCTGCGCCTGCTCGCGGGTTCCGTCATCCTGATCAGTCTGGCGATCGGCACCTGGTACCATCCCTGGGGCTACTACCTGACCGCCTTTGTCGGTCTCAACCTGCTGCAGTCCGCCTTCACCAACTGGTGCCCGGCGATGGTGATCTTCCGCAAGATCGGACTGAAGGAGGAGGTGTGTGCCCGGGGTATGAGCGTACATCAGGGCGTTCACCTGTTTGCCGGCACCCTGGTCCTGCTGACATTGGGACTGGTGTTTATCGCCGGCCTGAGTTCGCAGATCCTGCTGCTGACCGCGGTGATCGGTGTGAGCCTGGTACAATCCGCGTTCACCGGCTGGTGCCCGGCGATGACGCTGTCGCGGCTGTGCGGCTTCAAAAAACCCGAGCCGCGCGCTTAACCCACCCTGCTCGCGCCTAATGCGCCGCTGCCCCCTGCCGGGCAGCGGCGTTCATGCTAGTATCCGGACAACGTCGGTTCGGGATCTAGACAGCCTTGCTTCCACTGTTACGCCTCTGCCTGCCCCTGTCGCTGCTGTTACTGCCCTGGCTGCTGGCACCAATGCTGGCCACCGTCGATCCGGCCGTTTCAGTTCTGGGGCAACGCCTGCCGCCCGTGTTGTCGGCCGTGGCACTGCTCCTCGCCTGCGCCTTCAAACGCGGTCGCATCGCCCTCGCCGCCGCACTCAGCGGGTTGACCGCCTACACTCTCTACCAATTGAATCGCCTCGGTATCGACCGAGCCTCGGGCTATGTGCTGTATACGCTGCTGGGGCTGGGCGTTCCGCTGCTCCTGGGCTGGATTCTGGTGCAACGCGATACCTCGCCGCTCACGCTGCGGGGAGTGCTGCGCCTCGGCCTGCTGCTGTTACCGTTTCTGACAATACTGCTGCTATGGCAGGCACCCGCGCTCACCGCGGCCTGGTTGCCCCATCTCCCCACCGCGCTGCTGGAAACCGCCAGCGCCTCGTTGCAGTTGAGCAGCGCCGCGGGATGGCTGACCCTCCCGCCGCTACTGCTGGCCCTGTTACTGACCCTGGTCCGGCGCACCCCCGATGAGGTCGCGCTGCTGGGCGTGGTCGGCATGCAGATGCTGGCGATCGGTACCCTGCACCTGCCGATGTTCAGCCTGCTCGCGCAGGGCAGTGCCGCCCTGTTGCTGATCCTGGCGATCATCCAGCATATCTATGGGCTGGCGTTCATCGATACGCTGACCGGAATCCCGGCCCGCCGGGCACTGGAGCATCATCTGGCGGCGCTGGGGCGCCACTACAGCATAGCCATGGTCGATATCGACCATTTCAAGCAGTTCAACGATAGCTACGGTCACGACGTCGGCGATCAGGTACTGCGGATGGTAGCCAGCCAGTTGCGCCGGGTTCAGGCCGGCGGGGTACTCTACCGTTACGGCGGCGAGGAGTTCACGCTGGTGTTCAACCACCGCAGCGAAGCCGATGCGCAGCAGGCGCTGGAACAGCTGCGCCACCAGATCGAGCAGTATCCGATGCGGGTACGCGCGCCGGACCGGCCCAAACGCCACCGCGAGGGACGCCAGGCTCGCGGTTCCGCCGACGACAACGGCCAGGAAAGCGTCAGGGTAACGGTCAGTATCGGAGTTGCCGAGCGCCAGGCCGACGAGCGCCCCGAGACGGTGATCAAACGTGCCGATGAGGCGCTCTATCGCGCCAAGGGGACGGGCCGCAATCGCGTGGTGCTGGCCAGCAGCCCGACCCGGCGGCGCACCCGGCCGGCCTGAGCCGGGGCGCCATCAAGTGGGGC
Source organism: Marinobacterium sp. (assembly GCA_003250495.1). Classification (GTDB taxonomy): domain Bacteria; phylum Pseudomonadota; class Gammaproteobacteria; order Pseudomonadales; family Balneatricaceae; genus Marinobacterium_D. The sequence goes on along the minus strand of QKGH01000207.1, from coordinate 34,376 downwards.
ACCGGACTCAGAAGCCGTAGCGCAGACGCGCCCAGACGTTGGAGGCGTTCTCGAACTGGCCGAAGAAGGTGTGCTCCTGCTTGCCGCCAAACAGGTTGGCGCCGCCGCTCAGGGTCCAGTGATCGTCGAAGCGATAGCTGGCCTGCGGGCGCAGGTAGTAATCCTGATCACTGGGTGACCAGTAGTTGAACCAGGACAGGGTCAGATTATCCTGCATCAGCTTCCAGGTCAGGCGGAAGGTCAGCACATGGCGGAACTGGTCCGCGCGGTAGTCCGCGGCGCTGGTACGGCGTAGCGCATCGTAATCCTGGGTCCACTCGACGTAATACTGGCCGGCCCCGGTCAGGTGCGGCACGATCTCGTGGTCGTAGCCGAGCAGCAGGCGCAGCTGATCGTTTGGGATCAGCGGGTCGTCGCCGCCGCTGTCCTTGCCGTCGTACCAGGCGACCTCGGCGTTGGCGATACCGCCGCCGAGGGTACCGCGCAGGCTGGCGCCATAGACATCGAGGCGCGGGAAGATCGCATGGCCGAGGCTGTCCATCCCCATCGGCTGCTTCCAGAACCCGCGATAGCCGTACAGCGCCCACTCGGTGGCACCGGACAGCCCCGAGATCCGCGCCGCCAGCTCGCCATCCTCCGGCAGATCGTCGGGATCATCCGCGCTCAGCTTGCCGTCGGGAGCGGCCTGGTAGCCGCCGCTGAGCGGCGAGAAGTAGCTGAAACGTTCGCCATCGATATAGCGGTCCGACTCGAACAGCGGCGTCCACACCAGGTCGACACTGAAGCTATCGGCGAAATAGCTGCCCTTGATGCTGGCCGCCGGCGCTTTCAGGTAGGACTCGTCGCGCCCGGCGAAGAACGATTTCCAGTCCTTCGGAAACATGTCGTTCAGGAACAGCATATCCCCGGTACCCCAGGTCAGCACCTGCTGGCCAGCCTGGATATCGACCTGCTGCAGCGGGGTGAAGCTGAGCACCGCCTCGCGCAGATCGCCATGCAGGCCGTTTTCCACCGCATCGGCGTACAGGTCGCCCTTCAGGCTGTAACGCGCACTGCCCAGCTCGCCGGCCCACTCCAGCCGCCCGCGGGTTTCGCCCAGGGTCAGGTCGTCCTCCAGCAGCGGATCGTCCTGTATCCGCGCGCCAATCCCGGCCTCGAAGAAGCCGTGCAGGCGCGACGCGCTCTGATCCTGTGACCAGCTGTCACCGCCCCAGGCGTCGCCACCCCAGTCCGCGCTATCGGTGGCCGTATCGCCCGCGGCGAAGGCCGCTGGCGCCGCCAGCAGCAGCGCCGCGATCAGCGCCGATCTCATTGCGGTCTCCTCAGCCAGTCGCGCGGCGGGTTACGCAGGGAGCGTTCGCTGAACACCGATTCATCCAGACCGATGTCATACTTCATGAAGCCGAACTGCATCAGGGTCTGACCGCCACTGCGCAGGTCGGAGACCTTGTTGCTGATCACGGTCGGGTAGCCCTGGATCTCCTTCACCTCCAGCGCCTCGACGCGGCGATAGAGCTTGCCCCCCGCATCGGTGTACTCGATCTTCATCGGCAGCATCGTGTGCTTGTCGACCGCCAGGGTATAGCTGGCGAACTCGACGCTGGCCGGATCTTTCGGCGTCGCTTTCAGGTGGTAGAAGCTGTCGTCGGTACTGATCAGCTCGAAGTTGTCCTCCGCCGGGTTACGCCCGGACACATCCTCGTAGAAGAAGTGCGAGCCGACGAAACTGGTGCGCTTGTCACCGGCGGAGATGCGCTTGACCAGGTCCAGACCCGGCAGGTAGAGCCAGCGATCGTCGTCGCGGTCCACGTGCTTGGCGACCATGAATACGGTGTCGCGCACGTCCGCCGGGCGGCTGAACGCGACGTAGAAGTACTGGTCGCCGGCATCGGCCACGTCATAGCGCAGGATGGTGAACTGGCGCAGTTGCTCGCGCCCCTGACCATCGGTGATCAGCATGCGCACCTCGCTACGACCATCCTTGCCCTGGTAGTAGGAGGCCAGGTTGGCTTGGTCGACGATCTGCTGCACATCGGTCAGGTCGGCCGCCTGCAGCGGCGCCGACATCAGTGGCGTAGCCATCAGGGCACCGAGCATCAGCACATTCACACGTTGCAGAAGGGTCTTCATCTTCAGACTCCCTTTTTGATCCCAAACAGACTTTCTTTATTGCTTATCATCGTCATCACCGCCGGCAGCAGCACGATGGTCACCACCGCCGAGACCGCCATGATCGAAGCGAGGAAGAAGCCGACGGTAATATAGGGCACCAGCGGCGCCACCAACAGCGGTGTGAAACCGATGGCGATGACGATCGCGTTACGACTGATCGCACGCGACGGGCCGCGGTACATCTCCGCCACGGTTTCCGGCCAGTTGCCGGTGGCGCGGTAGATCGCCCGGGCGCGCTCCAGGAAGTGGATCGCGAAGTCCACCGACAGCCCCAGCGTCAGCGCCGACAGCACCGCGATCGGCATATCGTAATCCTTGCCGATAAAGCCGATCAGACCATAGATCGCCAGGATCGTTACCGACAGCGGCAACATCGCCAGCAGCCCCAGCTTCAGCGAGCGGAACAGCAGTACCATCATCACCAACACCATGACGAAGGCACCGAGCAGGCTGTTCAACATACCGTTGACCATGCGCTCCTGCCACACCACGTTGATGTAGGTCAGTCCGGCCCAGTGCGTGGTCAGCCCCTGCGGCAGCGGATGGGCGGCGATATACGCGTCCACCTGCGCCATCACCTTGGTCATATCCTGGTTGTCGCCGCTCTTCAGCTGCAGCCACAGCAGCGTCGAACGGTAGTCCGGGGTCACGAAATGCCAGAGATCGTCCGGCCGGTGCGAAGACTGGTAGCTGAGGATCGTCTGCGCCACGGCGCGGGCCGAATCGGGCAGCCGGTAGTCGGTTTCGTTACCGCCGTTCAGCTCGCGGTAGACGGTCTTCACCAGTACCGGCAGGCTGTTGACCTTGCCCACGTAATCGCTCTGCTCCAGCGCCTGCGCCATCTGATCGACATAGGCCAGCGCCTGCGGGTCGAGGAAGTACTTGGCGCTGACCTGCGCCTGCTCCACCTGGGCGATCAGATCGAGCCACTGCGCCTCCTCTTCCGCCGGGCGACTGAAGCTGGCTTCGTCGAGCGCGCCGGAGAGACGGCTGGCGAACTGGTCGAAGCTGTCGGCCGCGGCGGCATCGATCATCTGCTGCAGTGCAGTCTGTGCCTCGGCACTCATGCCCTGCTCTTGGGCGCTCTTAAGCAAACCGCTGGTCAACTGTGCCGTCAGGTCCTGGCCCGGCGTGCGATCGAACACCAGGTAGGCGTCGTAGGTGCCGGCAAAATGGCTGTTCAACACCTGGTCGGCGATACGGATACGGTGATCGGACTTGAACCAGCGTACCGGGTTGTCGTTGATCTGGATCTTGGTGACGCCCCAGACACTGATCACCACCAGCGCGGTGAACAGCAACACCAGCGGACGCGACCAGCGCACCGACAGGCGTCCGGTCGCCGCCAGCAGGCGTCCCAGGCGTGAATTGTCATCCTCGGCGATGTTGTGGTCCTTCAGCTGCGCCATCCGTTTCTGCGACAGGCTGACGATGTAGGCCGGCACCAGTGTGACGGTGAGCAGGAACGCCAGCATGATGCCGAACGCCACGTGCAGGCCGAAGATCTGCACCGGCGGAATCGGCGTGAACGCCAGCGAGGCGAAGCCCACGGCGGAGGTCAGCGAGGTAAAGAACATCGGCGTGAACAGGTGGTGCATGACGTCGGCGACCACCGGCTTGGCGTTTTCGCCGGGTTTATAGCGGTCGGCGAACTCCGACAGGATATGCACCGAGTCCACCACCGCGATCGGCATCAGGAAGATCGGGATCATCGAGCTCATGATATGGACGGTGTAGCCCTGCCCGATCAGCAGCCCCATGGTCACGATCACCGACGCCATCGCCACCAGCATCGGCGCCGTGATCAGCAGCAGGCTGCGGAAGAACACCCACATCAGGATGAAGATCATCAGACCGGCCAGCGGTGCCGAGATCGCCATCTGCACGAACATCTCGACACCGAAGGTGTCCTCCGATACCGGCAGGCCGGCGATATGAAACTGGTCGGGCACATTAAGGCCGGCGATCACCTGTTCGATCTGCTGCGACAGCTGGTAGCTGATCGACTTGGCCTGGATCGGCACATAGATCCCGGCCGCCTTGCCGTCACCGGAGACCAGGGTGTTCTGCAGCAGCGGCAGGCGCGCGACCGCATCGCGTATCGCGCTGGACTGCGCCTGGGTGGTCGGCGCCGCGTTCATCAACCATTCGAAGCGGATCGAGCCCGGCCCCTCCTGGGTGATGTTGTCGACCCGGTCCAGCGCCATCTGGTCCTGCAGGATCACGCCATCGAAATGGCTGATGGCGGTGGACAGCTGGTGCAGCGCATCCAGCGAGCGCGGATTGTAGATGCCGTTCGGATCGTCGGTATTGACGATGCCGACCACGATCATGTCGTGCAGCGCGAAGCGCTCCTTGACCTGATCGTGAAATACCCGGTCCGGCTGATCATGCGGCAGCATGTTCTCCGGATCGGTATCAACCTTGATGGAAGGTATCTGCCAGGCGGCCAGTACACACATCAGGGTAACGAGTAGAAAGACCCAACGGGGCCGGTGAATCGACATCTGCACCAGCGAATCGCGCAGCATCATGCACTGAATCCTCAGTCTGCTTCAGAGTTGTACGCAGTATATTAGGTTATACTAATATTTCAACAAGCCCTGCTTTTCCGTTATTTGAGCAGTTGCTTAAGTATGGGATAAAATTTCGTTGTTATGACAGCAAGGGTGGTCGAAAAAACGTTTTGACACACCTGCCGGAGAAGTACGTGAGCGAATCCACAACGATCGGAACCGAAGAACTAGCGCCCAGAAGCTCGAGCTGCATGAGCGAGCGTACGCTAGAGATGATGAAAAGCAATGTATCCAGCGCCGCCAAACTGATGAAGGCACTGGCCAATGACAGTCGCCTGCTGATTCTGTGCCACCTGGATGGCAAGGAGTTATCGGTCAGCGAGCTGAACCGCTGCCTGGAACTCAGCCAGAGTGCGCTATCCCAACACCTCGCCGTACTGCGCAAAGATGGCCTGGTCAGGACCCGCCGCGTATCGCAGACCATCTACTACTCGCTGGAGGGCGATACGGCGAAGCGGATCATCCGCACGCTGCACGAGATGTATTGTGGTCCGGGTCCCTCCTGACCCCGCCGAAACGGCACTGCAACACAACTACAACGGCGGCACTAGCCCGGTAACGCGATGACGCCCTGCACCAGCAGCATGTAGAGTGCAGTCCCCCCGCCGATACTGATCAACGCGTTGCGCAACCACAGCTGCAAGCCGACCACGACACCCAGCGCCAGCAGCGACGGCAGCAGATCCTGCCCGCTCAACAGCGCGTCCCGCATGGCATAGACCACCAGCAGCACCATCAGTACCGGCGGCAGGTAACGGCCGAGGAATTCCAGCAACGGATGGTCGGAATGGCGCGAAAACAGTACGAAGGGCAAGGCCCGGGTCAGGAAGGTCGCCAGTGCCGCCACCAGGATGAAACTCAGAAGATACGTCTGTGCGTCCATTTCTCCCCTCCTCGCACCAGCAACAACACCGCTACCGCCAACAGCACCGAGATCAACAGCATCTGATCGGGGTGCAACAGCATCGCGAGGGCGGCGATAGCCAGCCCCACCAGGAAGGGCAACGGGCGTCGCAGCGCGCGATACTGCTCCACCACCAGCACCATGAACAGTGCCGGCAACGCGAACTCCGCACCTTCCGTCGGCAGATCCAGCGTGGTACCGAGCCAGGCGCCGAGGCCGCAGCCCAGCACCCAGTACAGATGGTTGAGCGCCGCGACCCGGACCTGCAGGCGATCGCGTAGCGCCGGGGCACGCTGCTCCAGCAGCGTCAGCAGCGAATAGGTTTCGTCGGTCAGCGCGAAGATCAGATACCAGCGCCGCCATCCCCGCAAGCCGAGGCGGTTGATCAGCGACAGGCCGTAGACCATATGCCGGGCATTGAGCAGGAAGATCGCCACGCCGACCTCGAACAGGCCGGCATGGTTGGCGATCAGGCCGACGGCGAGAAACTGCGCGGCGCCGGCGAAGATGATCAGCCCCATCGCCACGGCCCAGAGCCAGTGATAGCCAAGATCGGAAAACAGCACGCCAAAGGCGATGCCGAGCGGTATATAACCGAACAGCACCGGCAGCGACAGGCGGAAAGCGGACACGGAACCCGACAGATTCATCGCAACGACTTGAAAACCTTGATGATCAGGAGCCGCGACTATACGGAGCGGCGATTACTGCTGCAACCGGTACATCTGCCAGTCTTCAGTGGGCTCGTTCAGCAGCATCTTCATCTCGACCACCTCCTCCTCGGCGTTATAGCTGATACGGAAGCCGAGTTTGCGCGCCAACCCCTGCATCCCCTTGTTGGTGGCCAACGTCGAGCCCGCCAGCTCCAGCGTGCCGCGCGAACGGCAATAGTCGATCACCTTCTGCATCAGGATCACACCGAGCCCCTCGCCCTGCAGATCGTCGCGGATCACCACCGAGAACTCGGCGCGCACGTTGTCGGCATCGGTTACCGCTCGCACCACGCCGAGGGTTTCGTAGCCGCTGCCATCGAACTTCAGTGCCGACACGATAAAGGCCATCTCGCGGTCGTAATCGATCTGGGTCCAGGTCGCCAGCTCATCATGGGTCGGCACGCCGCGGCTGTAGAAGTAGCGCAGGCGGATCGATTCCGGACTGAGCTTGTTGTAGAACTCCAGGTGGGCCGGTTCATCCTCGCCCCGGATCGGCCGCAGGATCGCCGCCCGTCCGGAGCGCTGCAGCGTGATCTGTTCGGTCAGGTACTCCGGGTAGGGGCTGATCGCCGGCGGATGCGGCTCGCCGATGGTCGCGGTGTAATCCACCGCCAGCAGGCCGCGCTTGTTCAGCAGCAGCGGGTTGATCTCCAGCGTTTGCAACTGCGGCAGGTCCACCACCATGTCCGACAGCCGCAGCAGCAGTTCGCTGAGGTGGTCGACATCGCGCTCCACCTGGTAGCTGTTCTCGGCGATGATGCGGTAGACCCGCGAGCGCTTCACCACCTCCCGCGCCAGCGCCAGGTTAAGCGGCGGGATGGTCACATTGCGGTCCGCCAGCACATCGACGGTATAGCCGCCGACGCCAAACACCAGCAGCGGCCCGAACACCGGGTCGCGGGTGATGCCGACGTTGATCTGTAATGACTGGAAGCCGCGCTTCATCTGCTGTACGACAAACCCGAACAACTCGTCGTTGCTGTACTTTTCGCTGACCCGGTAGGCCAGTTTGGTCGCCGAGTGGCGCACCTCGTTGATCGAGTAGAGGTCCAGCGCCATATCGTGCCAGCGCTGATGTGCGCTGTCGTCGTAACTGAACGGGTAGACGTTGGCACTGTGCATCGCCTTGACCGCCACCGAACCACCCATCTGCCGGGCGCAGTCGACGACGCCGTTGATATCCTGCGCATAGCAGGTCTTGGCGGTGGGAATTTCGTACAGGTTCAGCAGGGTGCCAACCTCAGCGTGCTTCAGATACTCCCGCGCGTCGCCCTGAACCTCCTCCAGCAAGCCACGGGCGCGCTCACGGTTGGGCAGGTTCTGCAACTGGTAGGGCGCCGGCGTCTGCCGCATCACCCGCTGGTTGTGGTGGTAATCGACCATATGCATGAACGCGTCGACGCTCTCCTCCGGAGTCAGGAAGGTCGCGATCCCCGCCGCGTTACAGTGGTTGCGCGCGGCGATGGCCGAGGCGCGTCCCATCCAGCAGGTCAGCAGGTTACGCGGCGTCTTGCGCGCGATCTTCACCACCTCCTCCGCCGTTGCCACACTGGGGGCCAGGCGCGTCGGGGCATGGATCGCCAGCAGCGCATCGACATTGGGGTCCTTGACCAGGATCGCCGCCGCCTCGGCAAACCGCTGCGGCGTGGCATCGCCGTTCAGGTCCACCGGGTTGCTGACCCGACTGTCCGGTGGCAACAGCTCGCGCAGCGCCTGCTGCGTCTCCTCCGTCAATTGCGCCAGCTGGCCGCCGCTCTTCAGCAGCCGTCCGGTCGCCAGCGAATTGGGCCCCATGCCGTTGCACATCACCGCCAGGCGCTCGCCGCGCATCGGTTTCATCCGCGACAGGGTCTCCAGCGCGTTGAACAGCTCATCGGCGGTCTCCACTCGCACCACACCCGCCCGGCGCAGCGCCGCATCGAAGACCCGATCCCGGTCCGGCACCCCCGGCGTCTGCGGACCGTCGGGATTGGGAATATTCGACTTCAGGATCAGCACCAGCTTGTTGCGGGAGGCGGAGCGGATCGCGGACAGGAAGTTGCGCGCATTGCCGATGACCCGGTCCATCTGCAGCAGGATGGCGTGGGTCATCGGGTCGCGGGCCAGGTAATCGACGATGGAGGGCAGGTCCACATCGACGCCGTCGCCCAGGGTCAGGAAATGGGAGAAGCCGATCTCCTGGCCGTTGGCCCAGTCGATGATCGCCGTCCCGAGCAGACCGGATTGCCCGACATAGGCCACCTTCCCCTTCAGGATATTGGCGTGGGAATAGCTGGCGTTCATATTGGAGCCCGGCACCAGCATCCCCATGCAGTCGGGGCCCAGTATGCGCAGGCCGTAGGGCCGCGTAGCCTCGCGGACCTCTTCGCGCAGGGTCCGGGCGCGGCTGTTCTGGTGCAGCGACAGGCCGCCGGTCAGAATCATCGCCGCCTTGACCATGTTGGCCCCGAGCTTGCGCACGATACCGGCCACCGCCTCCGGCGGTGTGCAGATGATCGCCAGATCCGGCATCTCGGGCAGTTCCGCCACCCCGGAATAGCACGGCACGCCGTTGACGCTGGGATATCCCTTGTCATTGACCGCCATCAGCGTACCGGCAAAACCGCTCTCCAGCAGGTTGCGAAGCACGATCCCCCCCATGCTGTCCTCACGCTCGGAAGCGCCGAAGATCGCGATGGAGCGGGGCTTGAAAAAACGCTTTAAGTATCGGGTCGACACGCTGAATCATCCTGTTAACGCTGGCGGTGGCGGTTTGCTGAATCCAAGTTCTGAATGTAGAACACTTGAGCATTTTATGTCTTTCGCAGGTGCAGCAAAAGAGAATAAGCAGTATGCTGTTTGCGTTTTGTCAACCGCCGCTGCGCCGAGGCGGTCGAAGCATCCCGTCATCAGCGGACATTTTCTGGTAATAAACAACCGTTATGGGTAGTGCCAATACCTATTTCAGCGCGCAGCAGCGTTGTGAGAAACTAACAGTTATGACCGCAAGGAGGCTGTTCCATGCCGCAATCCTCTCTCCATGACCTGAAAAACAACATCGACCGTGTCATCCACGCCATGGAAAGCCGCTTTACCCAGGGCATGTCCCCGGCATCCCTGTCGCTGGCCTACCTCGACTGGCTGATCCACCTCAGCCACTCGCCCGGCAAGATCAGCGAACTGGCGGAAAATATCTCGCGTAAAACCCAGGCCCTCGCGCTGTGGAGCACCCGCGCCGCGGTAGACCCCAACACCCCGCCGCTGATCACGCCGCTGGCCCAGGACCGCCGTTTCAAGGATCCGGCCTGGAACACCTTCCCGTTCAACGTCATGGCGCAGAGCTTCCTGATGCGCGAACAGTGGTGGCATTACGCGACGACCGGTATTCCCGGGGTCGGCCGCCATCACGAGAACGTGGTCTCCTTCAGCGCCCGCCAATTGCTCGATGTGTTCTCGCCGACCAACTTCCCGACCACCAACCCGAAAGTGATCGAAAAAACGGTGGAAAGTGGCGGCATGAACCTGGTCCAGGGGATGCAGAACCTGCTGGAGGATATGCAGGAGTACATCATGGGCACCAGCCGGCAATGCAGCGAATACTGCGTCGGCAAGAATATCGGCGCGACCAAGGGCCAGGTGATCTACAAGAACCGCCTGATCGAGCTGATCCAGTATGAGCCCACCACCAAGGATGTGTATGCCGAACCGGTGCTGATCATCCCCGCCTGGATCATGAAGTACTACATCCTCGACCTGTCCGAGCACAACTCGATGGTGCGCTACCTGGTCGACAAGGGCCATACGGTATTCATGGTCTCCTGGCATAACCCCGAGGCCGAAGACCGCGACATGCAGATTCGCGATTACATCAACCGCGGGGTGCGCGATGCACTGCGTGCGATCAATTCGATCGTGCCGGAGCAGAAGGTGCACACCGTCGGCTATTGCCTCGGCGGTACCCTGCTCGCCACGGCCGCGGCCGCCGCCGCGCGCGATGGCAACGACCAGATGAAATCGATCTCGCTGTTCACCGCCCAGACCGACTTTACCGAGGCCGGGGAGCTGATGCTGTTCATCGATGAAAGCCAGCTCAGCTATATGGAAGATATGATGTGGGATCGCGGCTATCTGGACACCAACCAGATGGCCGGGGCGTTCACGCTGCTGCGCTCCTACGACCTGCTCTGGTCGCGCCTGGTCAGCGAATACCTGCTCGGCGAGCGCCCGCACATGAACGACCTGATGGCGTGGAACTCCGACTCCACCCGCATGCCGTACAAGATGCACTCGCAGTACCTGCGCCAGATGTTCCTGAACAACGACCTGGCCAGCGGCCGCTTCACGGTCGACGACCGTCCGGTATCCCTGCATGATATCCGCGCGCCGATCTTCTCCGTGGCCACCGAAACCGACCATGTCGCGCCCTGGCACTCGGTCTACAAACTGCACGGCCTGGTCAATACCGACCTGACCTTCGTGCTGACCAGCGGCGGCCACAACGCGGGCATCGTCAGCGAACCGGGCCACCCGCGCCGCAGCTACCGTATCGCGACCAGTCTCAAGGACGACAAATATATCCCGGCCGATGACTGGGTAACGCGAAATGAACCGCATACCGGCTCCTGGTGGGAACCCTGGTCGGAGTGGCTGGCCGAACATTCCAGCGGACGCACCGCCCCGCCCCCGATGGGCAACCGGGAGGCGGGTTATGCCCCGATCTGCCCCGCCCCGGGAAGTTATGTGTTAGAGAAATAGTCGCTCCTCGTTGCATCGCTGCAGGCCGGTCGTAGAGCGGCCTGCAGCCCCTCCCCCTGCCCTCCACATGATAGATAAGACGAGTTTCTTCCGATCTTATTTATAGGAAAAATCAATTTTGAGGCGTGCTTAACGCTGAATTATATTCGCGCCAATACAGGATCGGGCCACAAACCACTGGTCGGGTGGGCTTTATATACCGATATAAACCCCGAGCCTGGTATCTAAACAGCAGCTCCCTGCATTACCGAAACCTAAGTGCGAGATAACAGCCGATGGGCACTAAAGTCCGTGTCGATCAGTCACTTGACGACCTTGACGATTGGAACGAACAGTTTAGCGACGACGAAGATGCTACCCGCAGCCGACTGCGCTACAACGGCAAGCGCCGTCGCCAGATCGAAGACCTGATGGAAGAGCGTCGCCTGGCCAAGCAGATTGGCGACATCTACGACGAGCGTACCTAACGCCCGCCCCGTTCCAAGATCGACCTGCCGCCGCCTGGACGGGAGGTCGATTGTTGCCCGCACCAATCTCTACCCACCCCATTTAGCCACCTCCGTCGCCTGCCACGGCAACAGCAACAGCGAACCGCATCCGCTATTCGCGCCCGCACCCGCTATCTTTGCCGTCGCGTCCTTTCACTAGGCTCCGATCACAGACAGGCCAGCCCAGAAGATCGCCAAGCCGCCCTCGACTCAAACCCACCTTACTGCGATTTAAAATATATCGAGATACGAATCGAATATTACGATTTATAACTTAAGCGCCATTTTTAATATGCCATTGCCGCCATAAAGCTCTCGCCAGCAAAATAAAATTCGATCGCATTCCGATGCAATATATTTAAAATATGCAATCTTTTATTGCATGATCTCCCGATTCACGTTAAAAACGGCGCGCTTTCGACGCTGAACACGGGTTTCACACCTCATGGATAAGAGCCAAGACGTGCTGATTCTGCTCCGCCAGATCATCCGCGTTACCGATATGCACGACAAACAGCTCAGCAGGATGACCGGGCTCACCCTGCCGCAACTGATGACGATGCAGACCCTCGAAACCGAGGGCGCGATCACCATCGGCGTACTGGCGCGCAAGATGAACCTCGCCCAGGCCACGGTCACCAGTATCATCGACCGCCTGGAGCTCAAGGGACTGGTCCGCAGAGAGCGCAGCCAGAGCGACAAGCGCAAGGTACTGGTCAGCCCGACAGCGGCCGGCACGGAGCGGCTGCAATCCGCACCCACCACGCTGCAGGATCAATTCGTGCACCGTTTTACGGCACTGGAAGCCTGGGAACAGTCGATGATCCAGGCTTCGCTGCAACGTGTCGCCACACTGCTGGGGGCGGACCAGATCGATGCCGCACCGATGCTCGATATCGGCCGGCTCGATCGGCCACCGCAGGCCTAGGGATCACTCCCCGGCCTTAGCTGTCGGCGCCCGCCGCGACTACCCTGACACCAAGCGCTCTGCTATGCTTTGGCCCCTTATCACGGTTACGCCATCCGAGAGCAGCACGCGCAATGAGCAAATTCTGGAGTCCCGCCATCCACTCCCTGGTGCCCTATACCCCGGGCGAACAGCCGAAGGTGGCCGGACTGATCAAACTCAACACCAATGAGAACCCCTATCCCCCGGCCCCCGGCGTCAGTGCGGCACTCCACAGCTTTCCGAGCGAACGCCTGCGCCTGTATCCGGACCCCGACGCCGGCCGCCTAAAACAGGCCCTGGCCGAGGACAGCGGGCTGGAAACCCGGCAGATCTTCGTCGGCAACGGTTCCGACGAGGTGCTGGCGCTGGCCTTCATGGCCTTTTTCCGCCAAAACGCGCCGCTGCTGATGCCGGAAACGACCTACAGCTTTTACGACGTCTACTGCGACCTGTTCGACATCGATTACCGCAAGATCCCGCTGGACCAGCAGTTCCGCATCGATCTGGCGCACTATCGCACGCCGAACGGCGGCATCATCTTCGCCAACCCCAACGCCCCGACCGGCATCGCCCTGGGGCTCGACGCCATCCGCTCGTTGCTGGAAGCCAATACCGAAACCCTGGTGCTGGTTGACGAAGCCTATGTCGATTTCGGCGCCGAAAGCGCCTTGGCGCTGGTCAATGAGTTCCCCAACCTGCTGGTGGTACAGACCTTCTCCAAATCCCGCTCCCTGGCCGGCATGCGCATCGGCTTTGCCTTCGGCCACCCGGCACTGATCGAGGGGCTGGAACGGGTCAAGAACAGTTTCAACTCCTATCCGCTGGATATGCTGGCGATCGAAACCGCCTGCGCGGCACTGGCCGACCGCGACTATTTCGTCGCCACCTGCCAGCGCATCGTCGACACTCGGGAAAGTGCGGCAGAACGGCTGACGGCACTGGGCTTTAACGTACTGCCGTCGAGCACCAACTTCCTGTTCGCCCGCCACCCGGACATCCCCGGCGCCGAGCTGATGAGCTACCTGCGCAGCCATAACATTCTGGTACGCCACTTCAGCAAGGAGCAGATCGCTGACTATCTGCGCATCACGGTCGGTACCGACGACGAGATGGATGCCCTGGTCACCACCCTGGCCCGCCACCCGGAACTCAGCAGCAAGCTAAGCGCCTGATCGGTTGCCAGGCAAAGGACGCCAGATGCACATTTCCGGGAGAGGATTGAGCCACGCCCTGATCGCCTACGGGCTATGGGGTGGCTTCGGCCTCTATTTCCACCTCCTCGCCGCAATCCCCGCGCCCGAGGTCCTGATCCACCGCATCGTCTGGGGGGCGCTGTTCGTTCTCGGCATCATGCTGGTACGGCGCAAGCTGGGGGCACTGGTCGTGACGTTGCGCTCCCCCTCCACACTGGCATGGCTGCTCTGCTCATCGCTGCTGATCAGCCTGAACTGGGGGGTCTATATCTGGGCGGTCGCGCAGGCGCGGGTGATCGAGACCAGCCTGGGGTACTATCTGACCCCGCTGGTCAGCGTGCTGCTCGGCGTGATGGTGTTGAAGGAGCGCCTCAGCCGCGACCAGATCGCCGCCCTGGTCCTGGCCGCGGCCGGCGTCGGCTGGCAGGTGTCCAGCTACGGCGCGATCCCCTGGATCGCGCTGGCGCTGGCGTTTCTGTTCGCTTTCTATGGCCTGATTCGCAAGCAGGTCCAGATCGACGCCCTGACCGGGCTGCTAGTCGAGACCGCCCTGATGACCCCCTTTGCCCTGCTGGCCCTGGGCTATCTGCAGACGACCGGACAGACCCACTTCGTCGAAGCCCCCTGGCTGTTGATCGGCGCCGGCGTCCTCACCACGCTGCCGCTGCTCGCCTTCACCAGCGCCGCCAGGTTGCTGCCGTTGTCGATACTCGGGTTTGCCAACTACCTGGCGCCCACCCTGCAGTTCATCAGCGCCGTGACGATACTGGGGGAACCCCTCAATCGCACGACACTGATCAGCTTCGCACTGATCTGGCTGGCACTGATCGTGTTTAGCCGCGACCTCTACCGCCAGTTGCGCCAGGAGGCGGCCTGATCAGGCCGCCGCCCCTTCGACCCGGTTACCGCCGCCGCTACGCGCCTGCGACAGGTTATCCTCGGCCCGCCTGAGCATCGCGGCGGCGCTATCCGCCAGATCGCGCAGCGTCGCCACACCGACACTGGCACTACAGCGCAGCGCGCCCTGCGGATAATGGAGCTCGAGCCCATGAATCAGGCGGCGGTAGCGCTCCCCGGCGGCGAGCGCCTGATCATGGTTGGTTTCGGGCACGAACAGCACCACCTGATCATCGCCGTAACGCGCCAAGAAATCGGAGGTACGTTTGAGACGCTGCATATTGTCCAGGATCTCCCGCAGCAAGCGATCGCCGGCATCCCAGCCGAAACGGTCGTTGATGGCGCTGAAGTCGTCGATATCGATCAGCAGCACACTGCAGCTCCAGTCGTAACGCTGTGCCTGTGCCACCGTCTGCTCCATGACGGTCATCAATGCCCGACGGTTATAGGCGCCGGTGATCGGGTCGCGCTGCGCCTGGTTGCTTACCCTGCGCTGCAGCTTCTTCTTTTCGCTGACATCATGCGAGCTCCAGACCACCACCCCGGCAGCGGTCGCGACGACGCGCGACTCGAACCAGCGGGTCTCATGCAGCCCGATTTCGCGCAATTTCGGCAGATGCTCGGGGCGCAGCGCATAATCCAGCGCCTCAATCGTGCCGGGCGCGGCCTGCGCCCGATCGATAGCTATCCGGAACAGGGACGACAGATCGGGCGGAAATATCGCCTCCAAACGCTGCTGTTGCAGCAGCGCCAGGCCCGACCAGGCGATCTCCCCGGGCGACACCTGCACGATTCGATCATCGACCAACACCATCACCAGATCTGACGTTGCCTTCAGCAACGTGCCACACAACGGATCTATATCCAATGGGTACTC
Organism: Marinobacterium sp.; assembly: GCA_003250495.1. GTDB lineage: Bacteria > Pseudomonadota > Gammaproteobacteria > Pseudomonadales > Balneatricaceae > Marinobacterium_D. Next base: position 18,873 of record QKGH01000207.1, on the reverse strand, counting down.
CCTCGATTACGCTTCGATTCCGCTTGTCACCGCAGTAACTCGCACCGGGTTAAACTGTGAGCATGAAGATGCGGGAGCACTCTTCGGATCACCCCTCAACTTTGGTTGCCATGGGTCACCATCCGCTCTATCTCCGCGAACGACTTGGCTTCATACATGACGTCGAAGCCCACTTTCAGCGCCCGCGAGACATTCGTGGCGGAGATGATGCCCCGGATACGCGCGATGCCGGCAATACCGCGGTCGATCACCAGTACGTGCTGCCCGCCGGAATGGCTCAGGGTCTGCATCACATCGCCGATGCGTGCCCCTTCGACCTGGCTATATTGCAGCGCCGCGGCGGCATCGATCGGCAGCATCAGGTCTTTGACGACGACGGCATCGCGACTCTGGGCACTGCGCTGCATGTAACTCAATACGGCGCTGCCGACCAGATCCGCCGCGGTGATGATACCGGTCAGGCGATCGTCGGCATCGACGGCGAACAGCAGCCGCACGTGCTGCGCCTTCATATAGGCCAGCGCCTCATCGACCTGCAGCGCCTGATCGACACATACCGGGGTCACCTCCAGAAAGTCGGTCATGACATGAAGCGCCGAGCTGTACAGTCCTATCGGCTCATGCAACTGCTCCGGGCGCAACAGGTACCTGACATCCCGAGTGGTCGACATCTGCAACGGATGAAATTCCTGAAACATCTCTGGCCTCGCGTTTATTGTTGTTGTGTAAGCAGTTGTAGCAGGAAGCTGGCAGCGACTCAAACCGATTGTCGCCCCTATATCTTTGTGGTTCTATAACGACAGTGTACAAGAGAGCAGGCGAGTGACCGCAACGCCCAACACCCAGATCCTGATGGCACGGCAGCCGATCTTCAATACGGAGCTGAAAGTAGTCGCCTACGAACTCCTCTACCGCTCCGACGACAGCCGGGAGCTGTGCGATATCCTGAACGGCGATCAAGCCACCTCCAATGTACTGTTGAATGCCTATACCTGCATCACCGACCAGCACGAGCAGCGCCAGCTGCCCGCGTTCCTGAACATGACCCATGAACTGATGGCGAGCGACGCCCTCCCCTCCCTGTCCAACCAGCATCTGGTGGTGGAGGTACTCGAGGATATCCGTATCGACCAGCCGCTGATCGATGCCCTGCAACGTTTCCGCGCCGCCGGTTACCGCATCGCCCTCGACGATTTCGTCTACAACCCAGAATACGATCCGCTGCTGGAGATGGCGCAGATCGTCAAACTCGATGTCCTGGCGTTGGGGATGGCGGGGACCCGCGAACAGATACGACTGCTGAAACCGTTCCGCCATCTGACCCTGCTCGCCGAAAAGATCGAAAGCTATAGCCAGCTGAAGGAGTGCGTCGATCTGGGGTGCAAGCTGTTCCAGGGCTACTTCCTGTGCCGCCCCCAACTAATCGAGGGCCGCCGCCTGGGCAGTAACGAGGTCATACTGCTACAACTGATGACCGCACTGGACGATCCCAATATCGAATTCCGCGATATCGAAGCGCTGATCAATCACGACCCGGCACTGACCTTTCGCCTGTTACGCATCGTCAACTCCGCCGCCTTCGCGCTGCCGCGCAAGATCTCCAGCATCAGCGATGCGTTGATCCTCATCGGCCTGCAGGAGATCAAGAAATGGGTCACGCTGATCGCGCTGTCGGGACAGCAGGACAAGCCCTGCGAGCTGACCCGCCAGGCACTGGTCTGCGCCCGCATGTGCGAACTGGTCGCACACCGCTCGACCGCCTTCCAGGCACATGCCCGCGCCGGCTTCCTGACCGGCCTGCTCAGCAAACTGGATGCCATGCTCGATATCGAGCGCCGCACGCTACTCGAGCAGATCTCGGTCAACGATGAGATCAGGGCGGCCCTGAGCGATGGCGAGGGCCCGCTGGCCACCCTGCTGGAACAGGTCGACGCCTTCATGTCCGGCACCTGGGACAAGCTCAGCGGGATCGATGAGCAGCTCTTCAGCCGTTGCTATATCGAAAGCCTGGCGTGGTGCCGGGAAACCCTGGAACTGGTGGCGCAAAGCAGCGCCACCCGCCCCACCGACCGCTAACCCATCAGCGCACATCCTGGGTCAGCAGCTCGATCGCGGCCCGCAACTGATCCTCAGTGCAGCTGGTACAGGTTCCCTTCATCGGCATCGCCCCCTTACCGCTCGTCACGGTGGTCAGCATCGCATCGATCCCGCTGGCCAGGCGCGGTGCCCAGGCCGCCCGGTCGTCCAGTTTCGGCGCCCCGCCCAGCCCGGCCAGATGACACGCCTTGCAATGGGTATCGACAACGCTCTGGGCATCCTGCGCCCAGGTTAGCGGCGCGCTTAGCAGCAGTATCGACACAGACACTATCGTCGCTATTTTCACTCTCACCCTCTCCCTCCGCTGAACCGGCCAGCAGGCGAACGCCTGCCCGTCAACCGTCGTGACAGCTTAGCCGCTGCAGCAAAACAGACAACTGACTTACAACATAAAGGCGTAAAAAAAGGCAGCCTAAGCTGCCTTTTTCATTACGACCAGAGATGAATGTTACTTCATTTCCCAACCGGTCACTTCTGCCAGCGCCTTGCCGATATCGGCCAGGGAGCGGACAGTTTTGACGCCGGCATCGGCCAGAGCGGCAAACTTCTCGTCTGCAGTGCCCTTACCGCCGGAGATGATCGCACCGGCATGACCCATGCGCTTGCCCGGAGGCGCAGTAACACCTGCGATGTAGGACACCACCGGCTTGGTTACGTTAGCCTTGATGTAGGCAGCGGCTTCCTCTTCGGCAGAACCGCCGATCTCACCGATCATGACGATCGCTTCGGTCTGCGGATCCTGTTCGAACATCGCGAGGATATCGATGAAGTTGGAACCCGGGATCGGGTCGCCACCGATACCGACGCAGGTGGACTGACCGAAGCCAGCGTCGGTGGTCTGTTTGACCGCTTCATAGGTCAGCGTACCGGAGCGGGAGACGATACCCACTTTACCCGGCAGGTGGATGTGACCCGGCATGATACCGATCTTGCACTCACCCGGGGTGATGACACCCGGGCAGTTCGGGCCGATCAGGCGCACGCCCAGCTCGTCGCACTTCACTTTGCACTGCAGCATGTCCATGACCGGGATATGCTCGGTGATGGTCACGATCAGCTTGATGCCGGCGTTGGCCGCTTCCAGGATGGAGTCCTTGCAGAACGGGGCCGGAACGTAGATCACGGAGGCTTCGGCGCCAGTCGCTTCTACCGCTTCCTTGACGGTGTTGAACACCGGCAGACCCAGGTGCTCGGTACCGCCTTTGCCCGGCGTTACACCGCCGACCATCTTGGTGCCGTAAGCGATCGCCTGCTCAGAGTGGAAAGTCCCCTGACCACCGGTGAAACCCTGACAGATGACTTTGGTGTCTTTGTTGATCAGAATGGACATTATTTACCCTCCGCTGCTTTAACCGCCTGCTGCGCTGCATCGGTCAGGCTGGTTGCGGCGATGATATCCAGGCCAGACTCGGACAGCAGCTTGGAACCCAGATCCGCGTTGTTACCTTCAAGACGTACCACGACCGGTACGCTCACACCCACTTCCTTGACTGCACCGATGATACCTTCGGCGATCAGGTCGCAGCGTACGATACCACCGAAGATGTTGACCAGAACGGCCTTGACCTTGTCGTCTTCGAGGATGATCTTGAATGCTTCGGTAACGCGCTCTTTGGTTGCGCCGCCGCCAACGTCGAGGAAGTTGGCCGGGAAACCGCCGTGCAGGGAAACGATGTCCATGGTACCCATGGCCAGGCCCGCACCGTTGACCATGCAACCGATGTTGCCGGTCAGCGCCACGTAGTTCAGATCCCACTCGGCCGCACGGGCTTCACGGGCGTCGTCCTGGGACGGATCGTGCATCGCCTGCAGATCCTTGTGCCGGTATACGGAGTTGCCGTCGATCACCACTTTGGCGTCGAGGCAGTGCAGGTTGCCCTGCTCGGTGATCACCAGCGGGTTGATCTCCAGCAGCGCCAGATCCTTCTCTTCGAACATCTTGGCCAGGCCGAGGAAGATGTTGACGAACTGTTTGATCTGGTCGCCCTGCAGACCGAGCTGGAAGGCCAGCTCGCGCCCCTGATACGGCTGTGCGCCGCACAGCGGATCGATGGTGGCTTTCAGGATTTTTTCCGGAGTCTCTTCAGCGACCTTTTCGATCTCCACACCGCCTTCGGTAGACGCCATGAAGACGATACGGCGGCTGGAACGATCGACAACGGCACCCAGATACAGCTCGTTGGCGATATCGGTGCAGGTCTCAACCAGGATCTTGGAAACCGGCTGACCCTTGGCGTCTGTCTGGTAAGTCACCAGACGCTGGCCCAACCATTTTTCAGCGAAAGCTTTTGCTTCGTCAGCAGAGTTAACCAGCTTTACACCACCCGCTTTACCGCGGCCACCGGCGTGAACCTGGGCTTTAACGACCCACTTGTCCCCACCAATCTGCTTAGTTGCTTCTGCGGCTGCTTCCGGAGTATCTACCGCGATCCCTTTGGAGACCGGCAGACCATAGGCGGCAAACAGCTGTTTACCCTGGTACTCGTGAAGGTTCATGCTCTAATCCGTTATTGTCGGTTATTCATACAAGACCGTTGTTTCCGGCCATGCGCTTTCATCTCTGCATCCACAGTTAGCCGGGCTCATGGCCCGGCTAACGTGGATACAACCCCCAAGATCAGCGTTTCTTGCGGTTGGCAACGTGGATTGCGTGGTTGTCCACTGCCAGTGCAGCTTCGTGGATCGCTTCACTCACCGTCGGGTGGGCGAATACGGTCAGCTGCAGATCCTCGGCGCTGGAGGCGAACTCCATGGCGATCACACCCTGAGCGACCAGCTCGGATGCAACGCCGCCCACGATGTGGACGCCCAGGATACGATCAGTTACTTCGTCAGCGATGATCTTAACGAAGCCTTCAGTTGCGTTTGCGGCCATGGCACGGCCAGAGGCTGCAAACGGGAATTTGCCGACTTTATATTTAACACCTTCAGACTTGAGCTGCTGCTCAGTCTTACCTACCCAGGCCAGCTCCGGGAAGGTGTAGATGATGTTCGGGATGCAGTCGTAGTTCATCGCCGCCTTGTGACCGGCGATGATGTCGGCCACCATGATCCCCTCTTCGGAGGCTTTATGGGCCAGCATCGGACCGCGTACGGAGTCACCGATGGCGTACACGCCCGGTGCGTCGGTACGGCAGCTGTCATCAACGAAGATGAAGCCACGCTCATCCAGTTTAACGCCACAATCTTCGGCCAGCAGACCCTGGGTCTGCGGACGACGACCGACGGCCACGATCAGCTTGTCGACGACGATCTCTTTGTCGCCTTCGCTGTCGGTGTAGCTGACCTTGACCTTGCCATCGACGATCTCAGTGCCGGTGCAACGGGCACTCAGCTTGATATCCAGGCCCTGCTTGGTCAGCAGCTTGAACGCCTCTTTCGACACGTCCTGGTCCGCTGCGGCCAGGAACGAGTCCATCGCTTCGAACACGGTGACCTTGGAACCGCAACGGTTCCAGACCGAGCCCATCTCGAGACCGATAACACCGCCACCGATGACGCCGAGGCTTTCCGGCACTTCATCAATCTGCAGTGCGCCGACGTTATCGACAATAAGACCTTCGGTTAGGGGGGCCGGCGGAATCTCGACCGGCACCGAGCCGGAGGCCAGGATCACATTGTCAGCCGCGTAAACGGTTGCCGTGCCATCCTGAGCGGTGACTTCAACCTGCTTGTTGGCCAGCAGCTTACCCATGCCCTGCAGCAGGGTGACACCGTTGGCCTTGAACAGGCCGGCGATACCGCCGGTCAGGTTCTTAACGATCTGGTCCTTGCGTGCCACCATCTGCTTGGCGTCGATCTTGACGTTATCCGCCAGGATCCCCTGAGCCGCGAAGCCGTGCTGCGCTTCGTGCAGCTTGTGGGTGGTTTCCAGCAGTGCCTTGGACGGGATGCAGCCCACGTTCAGGCAGGTACCGCCGAGTACCGGAGTACCCTTTTCATCGACCCACTTCTCGACACATGCGGTGTTCAGACCCAGCTGGGCAGCACGAATGGCTGCCACATATCCACCGGGGCCGGCACCGATTACGATCACATCAAATTTCTGAGACATTGCACCTTCCTGTCAATTCTTTCCTGGATGTTACTCTCGGACTTAGATGTCCAGCAGCATACGGGCCGGATCTTCCAGCAGGTCCTTGATGGTCACGAGGAACTGTACCGCTTCCTTGCCATCGATCATACGGTGGTCGTATGACAGAGCCAGATACATCATCGGCAGGATAACCACCTGACCGTTAACGGCCATCGGGCGTTCCTGGATCTTGTGCATACCCAGGATTGCAGTCTGCGGCGGGTTCAGGATCGGCGTAGACATCAGGGAACCGAACACACCACCGTTGGTGATGGTGAAGGTGCCGCCCTGCATATCTTCCATACCCAGCTTGCCGTCACGGCCACGCTTACCGAAATCGGCGATGGTCGACTCGACATCGGCCAGGCTCATGGCGTCGGTGTCACGCAGCACCGGTACCATCAGACCGCGGTCGGTGGATACGGCCACGCCGATATCCTGGTAACCGTGGTAAACCATGTCGTTGCCGTCGATAGAGGCGTTAACGGCCGGGAAACGTTTCAGCGCTTCGGTAGCCGCCTTGACGAAGAAGGACATGAAGCCCAGACGCACACCATTGTGGGTCTTCTCGAACAGGTCCTTGTACTGCTTGCGCAGATCCATGACCGGCTTCATGTTGACTTCGTTGTAGGTGGTCAGCATGGCAGCGTTCTGCTGCGCTTCGACCAGACGCTTGGCGATGGTCGCACGCAGGCGGGTCATCGGCACACGCTTCTCGGTGCGCGCACCGAAATCGATGCTGACCGGAGCAACGGCCTTGGCAGCCGGTGCTGCAGCAGCGGCCGGTGCAGCCGCCGGTTTGTTTTTCAGGTAGTTCAGAACATCTTCTTTGGTGATGCCGCCGTTCTTGCCGGTCGCCGGAATCTGGCTGGCATCCAGGTTGTTCTCGTCGATCAGCTTGCGGGCTGCCGGGCCGACCTTGTCGCCGTCGCCGGTTTCGCCGGCCGGCGCTTCGACTGCTGCAGACGCAGTTGCCGCCGGTGCGGAGGCTGCAGCAGTACCTGCAGCGCCCTCTTCAAATACAGCGATCACCTCGTCGCTGAGGACGGTTTCGCCCTCGCCTTTGATGATCTCCTTGATCACGCCGTCAGCCGGCGCAACCACTTCGAGAACCACTTTATCGGTCTCGATGTCGACGATCAGCTCATCCGCAGCACAAGCCTCGCCAGGCTGTTTGTGCCAAGTTGCGACAGTACCGTCCGCGACGGACTCCGGGAAAGTAGGGGCTTTGATATCGATGGACATGCTGTTTCCTTAATCAGGTACTCAGTAGTTCGCTCGGGGGAACTGTCATTAACCGTTGATAGCTTCGTTGACCAGCTGTTCCTGCTGCTCCAGGTGGACGGAGATATACCCGACCGCCGGTGCCGCTGCACTCGGGCGACCGACGCCCTGCAGGTACAGACTCGGATTGTGCCGGTGCATAACCGTACGCATATGGTGCTGGCTGCAGTACCACGCGCCCTGGTTCATCGGCTCCTCCTGACACCACACCACGGATTCGAGGTTGGTGTACTGGCTGATCAGCTCCAGCAGGATATCTTCCGGGAACGGGTACAGCTGTTCGATACGCAGGATGGCGACATCGTCCTTGCCCAGTTCCGCACGGCGGTTGTACAGGTCGTAGTAGACCTTGCCGCTGGTCAGTACCAGACGCTTGACCTTGGCCGGATCCAGCGCATCGACCTCCGGGATCACCGGCTGGAAAGTACCTTCCGCCAGATCTTCGAGCGTAGAGATCGCCTGCTTGTGACGCAGCAGCGATTTCGGCGACATGATCACCAGCGGCTTGCGCAGCGGACGCACGACCTGGCGACGCAGCAGGTGGAAGATCTGCGCCGGGGTAGTCGGTACGCAAACCTGGATGTTGTGCTCGGCGCACATCTGCAGGTAGCGTTCCAGACGGGCGGAGGAGTGCTCCGGCCCCTGACCTTCGAAGCCATGCGGCAACAGCATGGTCAGGCCGCACAGGCGCTGCCACTTCTGCTCGCCGGAGGTGATGAACTGGTCGATAACGACCTGGGCACCGTTGGCGAAGTCACCGAACTGTGCTTCCCAGATCACCAGCGCGTTCGGCGTGGTGGTCGCGTAGCCGTATTCGAAACCGAGTACCGCTTCTTCGGACAGGTAGGAGTCGTAGATATCGAACGGCGGCTGCCCCTCGGCGATATGCTGCAGCGGGATGTAGACGGACGCATCCTTCTGGTTGTGCACGGCCGCATGGCGGTGCGAGAAGGTGCCGCGGCCCACGTCCTGACCGGTCAGGCGGATCGGGAAACCTTCGGCCAGCAGCGTGGCATAGGCCATGGTCTCGCCGAAGCCCCAGTTGATCTCCATCGCACCGGCGGCCATCTTCTGCCGGTCTTCGTAGATCTTCTGCACCTGACGCTGGATCGCGAAGCCCTCGGGGAACTGGCAGGTCTTGTTCGCCAACTCCTGCAGCAGTTTGAAGTCGACGCTGGTATCGCAGTCGAAACTCCACTGGTGACCGAGGTAGGGGCGCCAGTCGACGAACAGCTCGGTGTTCGGTTCCAGCACCAGCGACTTCGCCACGTGCTCACCGTTTTCCAGTGCGCGACGATACTCTTTCTCCATCTCGTTGCTCTGCTCTGCAGTGATCACGCCTTCGGCGACCAGCTGATCGGCATACAGCGTCCGAGTGGTTTTCTGACCCTTGATCTTGGCGTACATCAGCGGCTGAGTACCGGACGGTTCGTCCGCCTCGTTATGACCGCGACGACGGTAGCAGACCAGGTCGATAACGACGTCTTTCTTGAACTCGTTACGGTAATCGACCGCGATCTGTGTCACGAAACGCACCGCTTCCGGATCATCACCGTTGACGTGGAAGATCGGCGCCTGAACCATCTTGGCGACATCGGTACAGTACTCGGTGGAACGCGCATCCTCCTTCTTGGAGGTGGTGAAACCGACCTGGTTGTTGATGACGATATGGATGGTGCCGCCGGTTTTGTAGGCACGGGTCTGGGACATCTGCAGTGTCTCCATGACCACGCCCTGGCCGGCAAACGCCGCGTCGCCGTGGATGTTGACCGGCAGCACGCTGGTGCCGACCTCATCGTGACGACGATCCTGACGCGCACGCACAGAACCTTCGACCACCGGCGCCACGATCTCCAGATGCGACGGGTTGAACGCCATCGCCAGGTGCACTTCGCCGCCGCCAGTCATGACATTGGAGGAGAAGCCCTGGTGGTATTTCACGTCGCCGGAGGTTTCAACCAGTTTCTTGCCTTCGAACTCGCCGAACAGGTCCGCCGGGTTCTTGCCGAAGATGTTAACCAGCGTGTTCAGACGGCCACGGTGGGCCATGCCGATAACGATCTCTTTGGCGCCCTGCTTACCGGCGCGCTGAACCAGCGTGTTCAGTGATACGATCAGCGACTCGCCGCCCTCCAGACCGAAGCGCTTGGCACCGGCATAACGGGAGCCCAGGTATTTTTCCAGCCCCTCGGCAGCGGTCAGGCGCTCCAGCACCATCATTTTCTTTTCCGCCGCGCTTTCGGGATGGGAGCGCACCGGCTCCAGACGGGACTGGATCCAGCGTTTTTCCTGAGTGTCGACGATATGCATGTACTCAGCGCCGACGGTAGTGCAGTAAGTCTTCTTCAGATCAGCCAGGATCTCGCTCAGCGGCGCTTCCTCTTTGCCGAAAAACAGTGAACCCAGCTGGAACACCGTATCGTAGTCGGCTTCGGAAAGCTCATGGAACCGCGGCTGCAGATCAGGAACGTCCTCACGCTGCAACAGACCCAGCGGATCGATGTTTGCAACCTGGTGCCCACGGACACGGAAAGCGTTGATCATGCGCAGGACACGGACCTGTTTCTTCTCGTGTTCTGAGCTAACGCTGCTGACCGCTACAGGCTGTGCCCGCTTCTGATTCTTGGAGAGGTAAAGAAAATGCTCCCGAATCGGTGAATGAGGAACATCCTGAGCGATGTTGTCACCGACTTTGGGCAGGTGGTCGAACTCGTCACGCCACTCTTGTGGAACGGCGTTCGGGTCCATCAGGTAGGTTTCGTACAGTTGCTCGACGTAGGAAAGGTTGCCACCGTAAAGATGGGCATTTTTCCACATCAGCTCCATTATGCCGTCTTGCATTATGATATCACCCTGGCTTTAGGGGTCGCCGGCGTGGTCAGGGTGCACCATTTCCTCACCACATTCACCTACGCCCCTGCTGATTACCGATTTATTCAGCTGCAATCTAACGGGTCGCGCGAAATTGCGGTAAATATTCTACGACTTTTATACGCGGCTTAACACAGCCTGCTGCTGCGGATACTACTAAAGTTCCCGCCAAACTCGCCCTACCCGCTGCGAATGAGCTATTGCCATCCGCCGGGCAAAGAAAAAGCGGCACTCAGTGCCGCTTTTTTAATCAACGCTTGTTACTCGACTACCGGATCAGGTCGCCTGCTGAATCAGCATATTGCGGATCTTGCCGATCGCCTTGGTCGGGTTCAACCCTTTCGGGCAAACGCTGACGCAGTTCATGATGCCGTGGCAACGGAACACACTGAACGGATCGTCCAGATCGGACAGACGCGCAGTGGTGGCCGTATCGCGGCTATCGGCCAGGAAGCGGTAGGCCTGCAACAGACCTGACGGGCCGATGAACTTGTCCGGGTTCCACCAGAACGACGGGCAAGCGGTTGAACAGCATGCACAGAGAATACACTCGTACAGACCGTCCAGTTCGGCACGTTCTTCCGGAGACTGCAGACGTTCGATCGCCGGTGCCGGCGTATCGTTGATCAGGTACGGCTTGATCTTTTCGTACTGCTTGTAGAACTGGGTCATATCGATGACCAGGTCACGGATGACCGGCAGGCCGGGCAGCGGACGCAGCACCAGCTTGTCGTTCTCAACGACCGCAGACAGCGGAGTGATACACGCCAGGCCGTTTTTGCCGTTCATGTTCATACCGTCGGAGCCACACACCCCTTCACGGCAGGAACGACGGTAAGCCAGCGTCGTATCTTTCTCTTTCAGCAGCTGGAGCAGATCCAGCACCATGATGTCCTTGCCGCCAGGAATATCGATATGGACATCCTGCATGTACGGCGCGTCATCAACTTCAGGGTTATAGCGATATACACTTACCAGCATCGTACCTGCCCCTTAGTAAGTTCTGATCTTCGGCGGGAACGGCTCCATCGTCTTCGGTGCGAAGTTAACCGCACGTTTGCCGATGCGCTTATCCTGCGGGAAGAAAACGGAGTGGCACAGCCAGTTCTCGTCATCACGGTCGGTGAAGTCGTTACGAGCATGCGCACCGCGCGACTCTTTACGCACTTCCGCCGCGACGGCAGTCGCCTCAGCCACTTCCATCAGGTTCTCGAGTTCCAGTGCCTCAACGCGAGAGGTGTTGAACGCCTGGCTCTTATCTTCCAGGTGAACGTTGGCCACGCGCTCGCGGATCTCTTTCAGCAGACCCAGGCCCTTCTGCATGCTCTCGCCATCGCGGAACACGCCGAAGTACAGCTGCATGGTGCTCTGCAGATCCTTACGGACATCAGCCACTTTCTCGCCGCTGGTGCTGTTGTTCAGGCGGTTCAGACGTGCCATTGCCGCATCGATATCGGACTCGGTGGCGTCGGCTACTTCGTAGCCTTCACGCATCTGCTGTTCGATATGCAGGCCTGCCGCACGACCGAAGACCACCAGGTCGAGCAGTGAGTTACCGCCCAGGCGGTTGGCACCGTGAACGGATACGCAAGCGACTTCACCGCAAGCGAACAGACCGTTGACGATCTGATCTTCGCCGGCCGCATTCTGGGTCAGCGCCTGACCACCGATGTTGGTCGGGATACCGCCCATCATGTAGTGGCAAGTCGGCACGACCGGGATCGGCTCTTTGACCGGATCGACATGGGCGAAGGTCTGCGACAGCTCGCAGATACCCGGCAGACGCGAGTGCAGAACCTCTTCACCGAGGTGATCGAGCTTCAGGAACACGTGATCGCCGTTCTCACCGGCACCGTTACCGGCCAGCAGCTCGAGGATCATCGAGCGCGCAACCACGTCGCGGGACGCCAGGTCTTTGGCGTTCGGCGCATAACGCTCCATGAAGCGCTCGCCGTTCTTGTTGATCAGGTAGCCACCCTCACCGCGGCAACCCTCGGTCACGAGGACGCCGGCACCGGCAATACCGGTCGGGTGGAACTGCCACATCTCCATATCCTGCGCCGGCACACCTGCACGCAGGGACATACCTACACCGTCACCGGTGTTGATCAGCGCGTTGGTAGTGGACGCATAGATACGACCAGCACCACCGGTGGCCAGAACGGTCGCCTTGGCCTTGATGTAGACGGTTTCACCGGTTTCGATGCAGATCGCGATACAACCGACGACAGCACCCTGGGCGTTTTTAACCAGATCGACGGCATACCACTCGTTCAGGAAGGTGGTACCGGCTTTCATGTTGCCCTGGTACAGGGTGTGCAGCAGCGCGTGACCGGTACGGTCAGCCGCAGCACAGGTACGAGCAGCCTGACCGCCTTCACCGAAGTTCTTGGACTGACCACCAAACGGACGCTGGTAGATACGGCCGGTTTCGGTACGGGAGAACGGCAGACCCATGTGATCCAGCTCGAACACCGCCTGCGGACCGACAGAGCACATGTACTCGATAGCGTCCTGGTCACCGATGTAATCGGAACCCTTGACGGTATCGTACATATGCCAGCGCCAGTCATCGTTCGGATCGGAACTGGCAATCGCGCAGGTAATACCGCCCTGAGCGGAAACGGTATGGGAGCGAGTCGGGAAAACCTTGGTTACGCAAGCGGTTTTCAGACCGGACTGAGCCAGTTGCAGCGCAGCACGCATGCCTGCACCACCACCGCCGACTACGATCGCGTCGAAAGAAAGCGTACGCAGTTTAGACATGTCTTAGATACTCCACAGAATCTGGACGCCCCACACAACGTAGATAAACGCGAGCAGGCCACATACGGACTGGAATACGAAACGTGCGCCGGTCGGCTTAATATAGTCGGTGGATACAGACCACAGACCGATCCAAGCGTGAGCAACCATGGACAGCAGCGCAAGCAGAGTGAAGATGCGCATCGACGTGCACTGGAACAGACCTGCCCACTGGTTGTAATCCAGATCGGGGTTGAACAGCAGATAACCGATCATAAAGACGGTATAAGCCAGCAGAACGATAGCGGTAACACGCTGCATCATCCAGTCATACAGACCGCTGCGGCCGAAACTAGTAATAGAAGTTACCATATCCATACCCCCGCCAGCAGGATTGCTACCGCGGCAACGATCAGCGTCGTTTTCGCAGCAAGACGGCCGCTCTCCAGCTCTTCACAGTAACCGGCATCCATGATCAGATGCTTGATGCCCGCAAAGAAGTGGTACAGCAGTGCCGATACCAGACCCCATGCAATGAGTTTTGCCAGGAAGGATTCCTGGAGCATCTCCGACGCTTGCGCGAAGCCTTCCGGAGATTCCAGCGATAACCCCAGGATATACACCATGAAGATGGCGCCGAAAAACAGCGCGACACCCGTCACACGGTGCAGAATGGAGGTAATAGCCGGTAGTGGCTGTTTAATGGTTCGCAGATCTAGGTTTACAGGTCGTTTTTTGTTCACGGCTCTAGTTCACACTCTTGCGGCCCTGTGACAAGGCGCGGTTGCTTGGAAGTGCTCAGAGAGTAATACCTCGAGATGCCTGAAATATGCTCACTTATGTTTTCATCTGTGAGCTATTTCAGGAGCCGGAGTATAGACAGTTCGCCTATTGAAAACAATGTAAGGCATGGGGCATTAGCCTTATGTCCAATATAACAATCCGCCGATATCGCCCTTCACCGGCACCCATTTACCCCCTGTTAACCCACGCTTTACCCACGCCTCTTTTTTGCAATTTTACTCATGATGCGACGCAGCATATTCGCCCAACGGCTAAATTGACAATCACGCTTCAACCACTATAGTTGTTGCTCTTCAAATCCGGCGCCCGGCCGATCCCGGAGCCCGGAAATAAGCGGCTGGAGACAAGTCGCAGCTATTACAACCGAATGATAGGAGCCTCGAATGGCTGACAAGAAAGCACGTTTGACAGTCGACGGTCTGGAGGAAGCGATCGAGCTTCCGGTGTACAGCGGCACCGAAGGCCCGGATGTTATCGACGTTCGTCCCTTGACCGGCAAAGGTCTGTTTACCTACGATCCCGGCTTTGTTTCCACCGCAGCCTGTGAGTCCAAGCTCACCTATATCGACGGCGAAAAAGGCGTCCTGCTGCACGGTGGTTACCCGATCGAACAGCTGGCCGAAAAGTCCGACTACCTGGAAGTCTGCTACCTGCTGCTCAACGGCGAACTGCCGACGCCGGAACAGAAGGAAACGTTCGTCAACACCATCACCAACCACACCATGGTGCACGAACAGCTGAGCCAGTTCTTCAAAGGCTTCCGTCGCGATGCGCACCCGATGGCCATCATGTGCGGTGTTGTCGGTGCCCTGTCCGCCTTCTATCACGACTCCCTCGACATCAACGATGCGCACCACCGTGAAGTCTGCGCCTATCGTCTGATCGCCAAGATGCCGACCCTGGCAGCGATGTGCTACAAGTACTCCATCGGCCAGCCGTTCATGTATCCGCGTAACGAAATGGGTTACGCCGAAAACTTCCTGAACATGATGTTCGGCACCCCCTGCGGCGAATACCAGGTCAGCCCGACCCTGGCCAAGGCGATGGACCGCATCTTCGTGCTGCACGCCGACCACGAGCAGAACGCCTCCACCTCGACCGTACGTCTGGCAGGCTCCTCCGGCGCCAACCCGTTCGCCTGTATCGCAGCCGGTATCGCCGCGCTGTGGGGACCGGCTCACGGCGGTGCCAACGAAGCGGTCCTGGTGATGCTGAACGAGATCGGCGACGAATCCAACATCCCGGAATTCATCGAACGCGCCAAAGATCCGAACGACCCGTTCCGCCTGATGGGCTTCGGTCACCGCGTCTACCGCAACTTCGACCCGCGCGCCAAGGTCATGAAGAAGACCTGCGACGAAGTACTGGCCGAACTGGGTATCGAAAACGATCCGCTGTTGAAGATCGCCAAGCGTCTGGAGCAGATCGCCCTGGAAGACGAATACTTCGTACAGCGCAAACTGTATCCGAACGTCGACTTCTACTCAGGCATCATCCTGAAAGCGATCGGCATCCCGACCAACATGTTCACCGTGATCTTCGCCCTGTCACGCACCATCGGCTGGATCTCCCACTGGAACGAGTTCCACTCCAGCCCGAACAAGATCGGTCGTCCGCGCCAGCTCTACACTGGCCCGACCCGCCGCGACTACCCGGCCAAGTAAGCGCCCGGTACAACGCAAACGGCCCGCACTCGTGCGGGCCGTTGCATTTCCGGTTCCAGCCGGAACCGAATTACAGCTGCGACAGGACATACTCCGCGCTGCTGACCTCGAACGCCTTCGGCGCCTCCAGCAACAGCCGCGTCACCACCCCATCGTCGATGATCATGGCATAGCGCTGCGAGCGCACGCCGCCGAAATCCCCGGTTTCCATCTCCAGTCCCAGACTGCGGGTAAAGGTAGCGCCACCGTCGGCCAACATCAGCACCTTGTCAGCGACACCGTTCGCCGCTCCCCAGGCCTGCATGACGAAGGCATCGTTGACCGCAACGCAGGCGATCAGCTCCACCCCCTTGGCGTACAGCGCATCGGCCTGCTCGACAAACCCCGGCAGGTGGCGTTGCGAGCAGGTCGGCGTAAACGCTCCCGGCACGGCAAACAGCACCGCCCTCTTTCCGGCAAAAAGTTCATCCGCCTTGACCGCACGTTGCCCCTCGGCATCCACGGCCACCAGCGGTAGAGACGGTATGCGATCACCCTCGCGTATCATCTGCGGCTACCTCTAGGTTATTGAAATCGTCCAACCAGTGTAGCCGCTATCGCGCAGGACCGGAACCGGCCCGCTGGCGGCACAGCGCCTGCCCCAGCGCCCCGAAATAGGCATCGAATGCCGCACCGATATAGTCCCGCTCCTCGCCGCTCGGATACAGCCCCTGGCGTGCCTCCTCCGAAGAGCGCGTGCCACGCACCAGAAAGCTGTTGCTGATGCCCGCATCCTGCACATAGGCCTCGAACGCACGGGCGCACACCTCCTCCGGCTGGCTGAAGTAGTTCGACCCAAGCCGGGCATCGACCCGCGCCGCGCGCCGGAACAGCTCGCTGGGGCGGTCCCCGGCGGGACTCAGCAGGATGGCACGATAGCAGCGGCACAGGCGGTCGTTCAGCGGATGGGGTATCGGGGTGGCATCAGCTATCCAGGCACTGGAACCGAACAGGTTGGCCGGCGCATCGGCAAACGCCTGGGCGGCGATATAGTGATCGAAGGCGTGGAACCACTCATGGGCGATACTGCCGGGGCCGGCATTTTTCGCCAGCGCGAAGCTACGCTGCGACGGGTCGTAGTGCGCCGATACCCCGGGGCGGCCCCCGATCCCATACTGCAGCGCCAGCGAGCCACGCAACGAGATAAGCGCCTCGGTCCCGTGCAGGATCAGCATCAGGTCGTGCAGCGCATCGTAGAACAACCCCGCCACCCGGGCCTGCTCCGCCCGGGTCACCCAGCGGCCGATCTGGATGGAGCGAAAATCGAAGCGTCGACGTATATCGACGAACCCGACCTCCCGCCCCTGCCGGTGGTCGGGACCGCGACGATGAAACTGTCTCGACAGAACACTCAAAACCCCAACACTCCTCTTACCCTGAACAACGACTGTCGCTTAACCGCCAGTCACCTATCTATCGGCGCGACTGACCGAGCCATACAACCAAACCGCGTAACCGAACAACCAACCGGCCTCTACAACCAGCACCGGCTCCAGCATCCGGATATACACCGGAAGCATACACCGGCCCGATGCAGGGGCGCGCAACAACTGGCCAGCATGCCTATCGCCACAGGCTGCGCGCCTGGACAGACGCAGAGGCTCGCCGTTTCTCCCCCCTGTGACTCCACCCACTGCCCCATTACACAGTGCCCCGACGAGCGGCAGATCGCCAGGCCAGGGGGCTTGAAACGCCGGCCGTTTAAAATATTTGGTTATTAGCTAATATTAAAAAAGAATAATACAATATCTCCGCTGCATACCGCCGCTGCGAGTGAGTCGATTCAGGCGGAGAATACAGGAGGCGATCGTACAAGCATGCTGAATGCAATCCTATTGGGCGGCGGCGTTGGTATCGCGCTGGGGCTGACCGGCGGCGGCGGCGTACTGGCCGTACCGGCGCTGATGCTCGGGCTCGGTTTTACCCTGCCGCAGGCGATGCCGATCTCGCTGATCTCGGTCGGCATCGCATCGTTCATCGGCAGCCTGGACGGGCTGCGTCGCGGCCTGGTCCGTTACCGTGCCGCCATTGTCATGGCACTCTGCGGCACCCTCTTCGCCCCGCTCGGTATCTGGCTGTCGCATAATCTGCCCACCACCGTCCTGACCCTGATCTTCAGCCTGCTGCTGTTCATGATCGCGCTGCGCATGGCCCGCCAGGCGTTGAAACGAGAGGCGCTGGACGCACCGGACCTGATGGGAAAGAACTGCATGCTGCGCCCGGATACCGGTCGCTTCCAATGGAATCCGCGCTGTTTCATGACCCTGTCGTCGATTGGAGGCCTGTCCGGCCTGTGCAGCGGCATGCTCGGCGTCGGCGG
The DNA here is from genome assembly GCA_003250495.1 of Marinobacterium sp. GTDB lineage: Bacteria > Pseudomonadota > Gammaproteobacteria > Pseudomonadales > Balneatricaceae > Marinobacterium_D. Next base: position 974 of record QKGH01000207.1, on the reverse strand, counting down.
CGGTTTCCTGATCGTGCCCGGTATCCGTCAGTTCAGTAACCTGAATATGCACGGTATCGTCGCCACCTCGCTGACGGTGATCACGCTGATCTCCATCGGCACCGTGACCAGCGCACTGCTCGGCGGCGCCCGCATCAACGAAGAGGCCTGGTGGTTCATCGGCTCCACCTGTATCGGCATGCTGGTGGGACGTCAAATCGCCCCACACCTGCCCGGCCGCTACCTGCAGCTGTTCTTCGCCATTCTCGCCAGCATCGCGTCGTTGATGCTGATGAAAAAGCACCTGCTGCCGCTGCTCCTGAACTGATATCCCCCCCGCCTGCGCGTCCCGCAGGCGGACTCTCCCTCCCTCGCGGCCAATCCTGTCGCAACTCAGTCGCAACTCAGTCGCAATTCGGTCGCAAGAAAGTCACATCGCTGCCACCTCCCGGTCGCGCGCCAGTCATCTACGGGTCACCAAACGGTCACCGCCCTGTTGCCGAGGGGTCACAGAAGGCGCCGATAATTTCGTTCGAAACCAAAATCACTCGGGCGAAACCGCATAACGCCACAGTATGGCGCGCCTGATACCTTCGAACGAAACTCAGCCACCGATCCGACCGATGCCGTTAACCAACCGACAACCCCATACTCTCAACCGCTTACGCGCGCCGACCGGCTTCCGCCCGTCGCCCCTCCACCCGATGCCGCCAGCGCAGCCGCAGCGACCACAACATTCGATCGGCCAGGGGTCGCGTCATGAGCCAGCTTAGCGTCGAACATCTGAGCAAACACTGGGGCGCGGCGAAAGCCGTCGACGACATCAGCTTCGAGATCGCCGAGGGCGAATTCGTGGCACTGCTGGGGCCCTCCGGCTGCGGCAAATCGACCACGCTGAAGATGATCGCCGGCCTCGAGACGCCCAGCGGTGGCCGCATCTGTCTGAACGGCGACGACATCACCGGGCGCCCCTCCGGCAAGCGCGGTCTGGCGAT
>QKGH01000171.1 GCA_003250495.1 Marinobacterium sp. | reverse complement strand
TGAGTGTCGGAATTAGCCATCACGGCAGCCTGACTTGCAACGCTTCAGGCCAGGGGGCATTGGCATCGAGGCGGACATGGGCCACCCCCGGCAAACCGGTTTTCACCTGCTCCGGGTATTGCTGCAGCAGCTGCGGATCGATCCTGGCCTTGACGTGGAACACCATCTTCTGCCGCTCGCTCTGGGTTTCGACCATCTTCGGCGTGAACTGGGCCACGCTGGCGACGTAGGAGATCTCGGCCGGGATCGACAGTTGCGGCGCGGCGTCGAGGACGATGCGTACCTCGCTGCCGAGGGCGACGCGGCCGGCCGTCGTTTCCGGCAGGAAAAAGCTCATGTAGACATCGGTGATATCGACCAGGCTGACGACCTTGCCGCCGCTGGCGACGACTTCGCCCGGTTGCACGATACGGTATTGCACCCGCCCCGAGCGCGGTGCGCGCAGGGTACCGTCGTCCAGCTCGGTGCGCAGGCGCGAGACGCCGGCTTCGGCCGCGGTGATCGCCGCGGCGGCCTGCTCGACCTGGGCCTCGGCGGCGGTGACGGCGGCTTCGGCGGCAACGATCTGGGCCTCGGCGACATTGACAGTCGCTTCCGCGGTACGCAGCCGGGCCAGGTTGTCATCGGCTTCCTGCTGGGAGATCGCATGGGTTTTGACCAGGGCCTGGGAGCGCGCGCTGGTCTTGCGTGCCACCTCCAGCTCGCTGCGCTGCTGCACCCGCTGCGCCTCGGCCATGGCCACGTCGGCCTTGCGCTGCGCCACCAGGGCCAGGGCGCTCTGCTCGGAACTCTTGGCGTTGGCCACTTCGGCCAGGGCCTGGGCCAGCTGGGCCTCCACCGAGCGCATATCCATGTGCGCGATCACCTGCTCCTGGGTCACGAAGTCACCCTCGTTGACCAGGATATCCTCCACCCGCCCGGCGGCCTTGGCCGAAACGTAGAGTTCGGTCGCCTCGATACGCCCGTTGCCGCTGATGAAGCCGGTTTCATCGCCGGCCGGTTTGAGCCACCACCAGAGCACGACCACCAGGGCCGTGACGACGATGGCGCTGATTCCGATCAGTCGGTTACCGAGTCTGCTCTCCATAATCCTTCCCTGTTCAAATATCGGTTAAGACGGCTGGGTGAAACGAAGTGTGGAACGCTGCTCTGTTTGGATGGCACTCTTATTTGGGAATAGCACTTTTTGGAACAGCATTCTTCGGGCCGGCAGGGCAGCTTGGCAGTCCATTAACCGACCTTAGCATTTTGGCGTGACCAAATTGAATTTCAGCATTGCGTGAGTAATAGTGTCAATGTTAAACCAACGGCTGTTGGATAAATTGACGATGGCCACTCAGGCGGTGGAGTCACGATGGTCGAACGACAACGGGCAAGCCGTGGCCGGGGGCGTCCCAGGGGGAACGAATCACACTGCCGCGAGCAGTTGCTCGACGCGGGGTTGACGGTGTTTTCCGATCTTGGCTACGACGGGGCGGGGCTGCGGGCGATTGCGCAACGCGCCGGGTGCGACGTGTCGATGATCGCCCACCATTTCGGCTCCAAGTCGGCGCTCTGGCGGGCGGTGGTCGAGCGCGAGGCGCAGCGGTTGCAGGCCGATCTGCGCCGCGCGTCCGCGTATCTGGCGCCCGGCAGCGACAGCATCGAGGTGCGGATCGGGAAAGCGGTGGATCAGCTGTTCGAGGTGATGGTCGAGCACCCGGAGATGGTGCGCTTCGCGATGCGGGAGATGGTCGGCACGGGGGAGCGCGTCGATACCCTGATCGAACTGTTCGTGCGTCCGGTGTTGGCCGCTTACGCACCGTTGTGGCAGGCCGCGATAGAGGCCGGCTATTTTGGCGTCGACGATCCCTATCTGGTGCATAACAGCCTGTTTGGTGCGATTGCGTTTTTGGTGATGTCGGCACCGATGATGGCGCGAATGAACAATTGCCCGGTCGATCTTGGAGAGATGAAGCGCACGGTGACCGAGGGGTTGCTGATGCGTAAAGCGCCGGCCTGAGACCTCCTGCCGATCCTCGGCGGGGTCTGGGCAACGCGATCGAGATATCGATGGGCTTATTGAATGGGTTTGAAAATAGCCAACTGGGCGTTGGACACTTAGGAGAGCAGGATAATGGATGATTTCTGGGTCTCATTCGGCATATTCATGCTGGGACTGGTATTGCTTTGCAGCGGATTTTCCAGGCGGCGCTACAGCGGCGGTATCCTGATGATGACGACCGGTGTGGTCTGTATGCTGGCGATCATCTTCTACCGGGTCATCACCGCGCTTTCGCAATAACGCCGGATAGCGAGGGCGATCGAACCGGCACGGCATTTCCATTTAACCGCCTGCTGAGATAGCGGTCGGATGGCGGACACGGGGGCGGGGAATGAAAATCGGTCTGGCGTTGGGAAGCGGTTCGTCACGGGGCTGGGCCCATATCGGCGTGATCAAGGCGCTGGAGGCGCATGGGGTGCGGCCGGATATCGTGTGCGGCGCCTCCATCGGATCCCTGGTCGGCGCTGCCTACGCGTTTGGCAATCTGAACCGGTTGGAGGAGTGGGTGCTGTCATTGCGCAAGGTGGAGATCGCGAAATTTCTGCGTATCAACCGCTCGCTAAATGGATTTATCGATCAGCGGCGGTTTCACGATTTCCTGCATCGCTATGTCGTGGATGGCGCGGCCCGAATCGAGGACAGTCCCGTCATCTATGCGGCCGTTGCCACGGAACTGGAGAGCGGGCGCGAGCGCTGGTTGACCGAAGGTTCGGTGCAGGATGCGGTGTGGTCCTCCATCGCCTTGCCCGGCCTGTTCCCGGCCATCAAGTATCAGGAGCGCTGGTTGCTGGATGGCGGACTGGTGAACCCGGTGCCGATCTCCGTCTGCCGCGCGCTGGGGGCTGATCTGGTTATCGCCGTTAATCTCAATGGTGATCTGCTGTCGAAAAGGGTTGCCCGCTCGGCGGAGGCGGCCGAAAAAGCGCCGCAGGAGGAGAGCGGTTTTGCCGGCCTTATCAGCTCCTTTGTCGCTGAATACGGCACCGCGGTATTTCCGGAGCGGAATACGGCGGATACGGTGCCGAACATATTTGAGGCCATCGCCGGCTCGATCAATATCACGCAGGACCGCATCACGCGCAGCCGCATGGCGGGCGATCCCCCCGATATACTGATCGCCCCCAAACTGTCCGATATCGGCTTGATGGAGTTTCATCGCGCCAGGGAGGCGATAGAGGAGGGGCGGCGTTGCGTCGAACGCCTGTCGGCCGAGATAGAGTATCTAATCAACTGCAACTGACCGGCGCCCATTGATCCGGGCCACGTTGTCGTGATCGTCGATGGCGAGCCTGGCGGAGATAAACGGCTGGGCCGATATGAACCGTATGAGTCGATAATAGATGGACCCGATGATCTCGGCGATAGACAGTCGGTGAAGAGATCGGCCGAAGCGATAATGGCTGCAGAACAGACCGTTACCTTTTTATTCTTTGCTCTCTCCCGCCTTACTCTCTTCCTCTGTCCTTTCTTCCTCTGTATTTTCTCCCTCTATAAATTCTCCCTCCTTAATGCGCTCCCGCCGGATAGAAGCGGGCGGTCGAAAATCGGCGAGCGAAAACGGGTACTCTCTTTTTAATTCCGATTAGTTCCGATCGCAGAGTACCGATTGGCGGTTTTGGGTGCGGTGTTGGGTGCGGTT
>QKGH01000083.1 GCA_003250495.1 Marinobacterium sp. | reverse complement strand
GATGCAGCGAAATCGATACTTTTTAGCCGAGTTGTATAAAATTATTAAACGATTAACAATCACCCCTCCTCATCGATCCAGGAGTCGCCATGCGTCGCACCCTGCCCCCGCTCTACCCGCTGCGCGCCTTCGAGGCGGTAGCCCGACTCGGTTCGGTAGCCCGTGCCGCCGACGAACTGAACCTGACCAAAGGGGCGGTCAGTCACCAGATCCGTTCGCTGGAGGAGTCGCTGGAGCAGCCGCTGTTCGAGCGCGACAAGCGCACGCTGAAGCTGACCCAGGCCGGCAGCGTCTACGCCCGCCAGGTGCGCCAGGCGCTGCGGATGCTGGCCGAAGGCACGATGAAGCTGGGCCTGCCCAGCGTCGAGGGGCGCCTGCATATCGCCTGTCCGCCGGCGCTGGCCAACTGCTGGCTGGCGCAGTCGTTGCGCGACTTCCGCCGCGCCTTCCCCGATATCGAACTGGAGATCCGCCCGGTCAACCTGAACGACGAGGCGATCCGCGCCGGCGATTACGACCTGGCGATCGTTTACGGTCACGGCAACTGGCAGGGGCCGCTGGTGCGGGTGCTGACACAGATCCAGATGTATCCGGTGTGCCACCCCACCTTCATCGCCGGCAGCGGCCAGCCGCGCGAACTGGGTCAGCTGTCGGGACGCAGCCTGCTGCACGAGGATGACGGCGGCAACTGGAAACGCTGGCTGGCGGAGGTCGGCGCCCAGGTGGAGGAGATCGAGCACGGCACCTACCTGTGGAGCGCGCAGTTGAGCCTGGAGGCCGCCGCGGCCGGCGCCGGCGTGGCGCTCGGCGACGATATCGTCTGCGCCAGCTACTTCGAACATGGCCGGCTGACGCGGCTGTTCGATACCGCCTTCCCGGCCCACGGCGCCTACTACCTGCTGTGCGATCCGCAGCGGCTGGATGAACCGCGCATCCTGCTGTTCAGCGACTGGCTCTACGAGCAGATGCGCAAGACCAGCCGTCAGGCCGGACAGTATCAGGGGCCGGGTGCTGCGTTCAGTCCGCAGTAACTGGGAACTAATTCAAACGGCGCTCGATGGCGGGCTCGATATTGGCACAATAGTCGAGGAGGGGCAGGGTTGCCGAGCTTGGCTGACCGTCCGCCGCAGGGATGCGGCGGCCGAGCCATCACGGACGATTTCACGGCGTGTCAGACAAGCCCGACGACCCTGCCCCCTAGCGTCTCCTGCGCACTGAATGACAGCCCGTCTCCCAGGCAACAAGATCACAAGCAACAGGGTCACAGGCAGCCGCGGCAGCGGATCAGCTGGCCTTCGGTGCCGGATCGCCCCCTTCCCTTGATCGGCGCAATTAGGCCATTATCAGGCCGACATTCCCGTTCCAGCGTTGGAGATCCTGATGCGTTACCCGTCGATGACCGCCCTGCGAGCCTTCGAGGCCGTCGCCCGCCTCGGCAGCGTGTCCGATGCCGCGCGCGAGCTGAGCCTGACCCGCAGCGCGATCAGCCACCAGCTCGGCGTGCTGGAGGAGTCGCTGGGGTTTGCGCTGACCGAGCGGATCGGCCGCGGCATCGGCCTGACCCTGCAGGGGGAGCGCTATGCCGGCGAGGCGCGCCGGGTGCTGAAGATCCTGCAGGAGGCGGCACGCTGGGACGATGGCGAGGAGATGACCGGGCGCCTAACCGTCAGTTGCACGCCGGGGCTGGCCACCTACTGGCTATGCCAGCAGATCGGCGAGTTTCGCCGCCTGCACCCGAAACTGGCGCTGCACCTGTGCTCACCGCGCATCCCCGACGATACCTCTAACGACGAGGTGGACCTGTTCATCGCCTACGGTACCGGCGACTGGCCGGAGCAGGACGTGCTGCAGCTGATGACGCTGAAGCTGTTCCCGGTGTGCAGCCCGGGGCTGGCCAACCGCCTCGGCGGCCTGACCCACCCGTCGCAGCTACCGAGCCTGCCGCTGCTGCACCTAGTCAACCACACCGACTGGCGCGTCTGGCTCGCCGCCAACGGCATCCAGAACGTCAAGCTGGAGGGGGGGATCACCTTCTCCGACGCCCATTTCGTCCAGGCCGCCGCGATCTCCGGCCAGGGCATTGCCATCGGCGACAACATGCTCAGCGGCGATGCCCTGGCGCGCGGCCTGCTGATCCGCCCGTTCGACACCACCATCGCCTCGCCCAGCGCCTACTACATTGTCACCTCACCGGAGAAGTCCACCCGCCGCGACGTGCAGGCGTTCATCGACTGGCTGCAGCTGCGCGCCGCCGACGCGATCGCACAGTGGTCCGCGGCACGCTGACGCGGGCTCAGTTGCGGTCGCATCAATCTTTGTTTCGATAATCTGTTACCGAACCGCACCCGGCTTGCCGCTACTCTCCTTGCCAATTTGATGCAGAAGGAGATTGATCAATCATGTGTTCCGAACAGCTTGCCAGTGCCGTACCCGCCTGCGATATCGACAACGAACTGGTCCGCGTCACCCGCTGGACCTTCGCCCCGGGCGCCGAGACCGGTCACCATCGCCACGACTACGACTACGTGATCTGCCCGGTCACCGACGGCCGCATGCGCATCGATGACGCCAACGGCTCCCGCGTCGCCGAACTGACCGCCGGCGTCAGCTACTTCCGCAGCGGCGGCGCCGATCACAACGTCACCAACGTCGGCGACGGCGAACTGGTGTTCGTCGAAACCGAACTGCTGCACCGCCCGGCCTGAGCCCGAAACCGAAACCCGGGGCCTGGCTCCGGGTTAGGGTCTCAAACCACCGCTCGGCTCAATCGAGCCGATCCAGCCAGGCCGCAATAGCGGCCCGGCCTACTCCCCTGAGCGCCTCGCCATGACACAGCGCCTCGCGCCGCAGCTGCTCCGGGGCGATCCCCTGCGCCTGCAGCTCATGGGCGTGGCCGAGCAGCCAGCGCTCGATCGCCGCCGGCTCGAATTCGAGGTGGAACTGCAGCGCCAGCACCTGGCGCCCGTAACTGAACGCCTGGGGACAGGTTGCGCTGCGGGCCAGCAGCTGCGCCCCGTCCGGCAGCGCAAACGCCTCGCCATGCCAATGCAACAGCGCCTGCCCGGCCAGCGGCGCCAGTGCCGAGCGCTGCCCCGGCGCGGTCAGCTCCACCGGGGCGAAGCCGATCTCGACCTCCGCCAGCGACCGGACCCCGGCACCCAGGGCCTGGGCGATCAGTTGCGCACCGAGACAGATCCCCAGCAGCGGGCGCTGCGCGGCCAGCTGCCGCCGGATCAACGCCAGCTCGTTGGCCAGGTAGGGGTACTGCTCCCGGTCGTTGACGCTGATCGGACCGCCGAGCACGACCAGCAGCTCCGGCAGCTCGGCGCATTCGCGCACCTGCTCCGGCTCCAGATAACGGACACGGTAACCGCGGCTCTGCAATAGCGGGGCCAGGGTACCGAGATCCTCGAACTGCACATGGCGGATCACCAATGCCGTCGACATGTCGAATCCTCCGTCAGTCGGTAAGCGCAGTCCGGCACCGCAACCCGGCCAAAAGCCAAGGTGCAGGCACTGGACTGCATCGCTGCATCACTGCATAACGGCGACGACTCAGTCGGCGTCCGCGAGCAGCAGATCCTCGAAAAACGCGCCATAGGCGGCGCTGGGATGGCGGATATGGATCTCCAGCACCCACAGCTGCGGCTGCGGACAGAAGGGCATGTCGGCCAACGAACCGTCG
>QKGH01000019.1 GCA_003250495.1 Marinobacterium sp. | reverse complement strand
ATGGCGCCATTCTAGCGCTCTGCAACGGCTAAGACAGCGAACGCCCGCCGGTTATCCCGGCCCGCCACCCTCCGCTCAATAAAAAAGCCCGGAATAATTCCGGGCCAAAGCGAATGACAAGCACTCGGTGTGGAGCCTTGGCCAAGTGACAGCCGGGAGCGGGAGGCTGATCGCCTCCCGGGCGATCACTCGAACACTATCCCCTGCGCCAGCGGCAGTTCGCCACCGTAGTTGATGGTATTGGTGGTGCGGCGCATGTAGTTTTTCCAGGCATCGGAGCCGGACTCCCGGCCGCCGCCGGTCTCCTTTTCACCACCGAAGGCACCGCCGATCTCGGCACCGGAGGTACCGATGTTGACGTTGGCGATACCGCAGTCGGAGCCGGCCGGCGACAGGAAGCGCTCCGCTTCGCGCAGGCTCTCGGTGAAGATCGCCGAAGAGAGCCCCTGCGGCACCTCGTTCTGGATCTCGATCGCCTCGTCCAGCGTGTTGTAGGTCATCACGTAGAGGATCGGCGCGAAGGTTTCCTCATGGACGATCGGCGCGTCGTGCCGAATCAGCACGATGGCCGGACGCACGTAGAAACCGTTGGCCGGCATCCCGTCGACGATCCGTTCGCCGCCGAAGATCACCTCACCGCCCTGTTCGCGCGCCGCGCTCAGCGCCGCCTGCATGCGCTTGAAACTGGCTTCGTCGACCAGCGGCCCCACCAGGGTACCCTCGGTACGCGGATCGCCGATCGGCAGCGAAGAGTAGGATTTTGGCAGTTTTTCCAGCAGCTGGCCCACCACCTGCTGCTGGGCGATGACGCGGCGCAGCGAGGTGCAGCGCTGGCCGGCGGTACCGACGGCGGCGAACACGATGGCACGCAGCGCCAGCTCCAGATCGGCCGTTTCCGACACGATCATCGCGTTGTTACCGCCCAGTTCCAGCAGCGAGCGACCCAGACGGGCACCGACGATTTCACCGACGCTGCGGCCCATCGCCGTGGAGCCGGTAGCCGATACCAGCGGGAAGCGCTTGTCGGCGCTCATCGCCTTGCCGATCTCACGGTCGCCGATCAGGACGCTGCAGATGCCCGCCGGGGCCTCGGGTACCCGCTCCAGCGCCTTGTCGATGATCGCCTGGATCGCCAGACCGCACAGCGGAGTCTTCTCGGAGGTTTTCCACACAATGCTGTCGCCGCAAACCAGGCCCAGCATGGCGTTCCAGGACCACACCGCCATCGGGAAGTTGAAGGCGGAGATCACCGCCACCGGGCCCAGCGGGTGCCACTGCTCCATCATCCGGTGCCCCGGACGCTCGCTGACGATGGTCAGACCGTGCAGCTGCCGCGACAGACCGACCGCGAAGTCGCAGACGTCGATCCACTCCTGCACCTCACCCAGCGCTTCCGGGAAGATCTTGCCCGCTTCCAGCGTAATCACCTGGGCCAGTTCGGTTTTGTACTGGCGCACCAGTTCACCGACGATACGCACGAACTCCCCGCGCTTCGGTGCCGGCACCGAACGCCAGGTTTTGAATGCCGCTTCCGCCTGCTGCACGGCCGCTTCCAGCTGCGCGCCGGAGGCGTAACGGAAGGCACCGGTAGCGCCACCGTCGATCGGGCTGATACCGGTGAAGGCTTCGCCCTCGCCTGCCAGGTTCAGCTCACCGCCCACGACGGCAGCATATTCGCCATTATTGAAGTAACGGGTGACGCCGAGTGTTTCGAGAAAATTCAGTCCCATGATTAAAGCCTCACGATCTAAGAGTCGAGTCGATGGGCCGATAGTAGGGGCTGGCGTTTTGCGCCGTAAAATACCGATTATCTGTATCAGGTAAAGGTAATAGCTATAGCTTTTAGCGTTGCCATAGATGAAGCTTTGAACAAGAATCGGCCTGGCAGTGGCTATTCAGGTCCGGCAGGCAGGTAGGAGCAGCTATGTATTTTCGTTCGTTGAAATACTTCATCGCCGTATTCGAGGAGCTCAGTTTCAGCGCCGCCTCCAAGCGTTGCTTCGTGGCCCAGCCGTCGATCTCCGCTGCCGTGCAGCAACTGGAGGAGGATCTGGGCTGTCAGCTGTTCATCCGCCACTCCAAGGGGGTCACCCCGACGCCGGAGGGCAAAACCCTCTACCCGCGGGCGTGCCGGGTGCTCGCCGAGGTCGGCGATATCCGCCAGCTGTTCCATGAGCGCCCGCCGCAGATTCCGCTGCGCCTGGCCTTGATGCCGTTCCTGTCCGGCGACCGGGTCAGCTTCATCGTCAAGGAGCTGATCGAACTGGTACCGGGGCTGGACCTGACCGTGGTCGACCTGAACGCCGCGGCCGACGCCCGCATCATCTCCACCACCCAACGTACACCCGACGAAGCCTTCCACAAGCTGTGGGTCGATCAGTATGTGGTGGCACTGCCGCCGAACCACCCGCTGGCGGCGCTGGAGCAGATCCCGCTGGAAGCGATCGACGGCGCCGCGTTCGTCAGCCGCAAGCCGTGCGATATCGACAGTGCCTGGCGCTTTGCGATCTCCGAACGCGGCCTGCAGCTCGATATCCGCGCCACGGTACAGAACGAGGAGTACGCGCTGGACCTGGTCGCGGCCGGCCTCGGTGTCTCCGTGGTCCCCAGCCACTCCACCAACAGACGCAGCGATATAACGGTACGCCGGGTCGCCAACCTGGAGCTGGAGCGGGTGGTCGGGCTGGCCTACGACAAGCAAAAACCGCTGGCGCCGGAGCTGTTGAAAGCAGTCCAGAATGCGCAGCGCCGTTTTCGCCACTGATCGTTCTGCTATTTCCCGCATTATATAAAAGAGCCTGCCGGGCCTTTTATATAATGCTAACGGCGATCTTCAGGTTATTTTATCCACGCCCAATGCTTGGGCAAAAAACACCTCTACGCACCAACATAAAACACGCACAATCCGCTACTAATGCCTTGTAATGCCTTGTAATGCATGCATTTAGTGCGTGATCGCGTGTTATTTATATCCCGTTACAAACATTTACATTCCGCCTACGAGTTAAACACAAAGTTTTATTCGGCGCTTACATCCGGCTGCTAGAAATAGTCTCGAGCACACCTCAAACCCTATTCGAGCAAGACGGAGACTGCGCCGTGAAAAGACTCAAAAACCTGTTCGCAAGACATTATCGCAAGCTGCTACTGGTGCTGGCCGCTGCCGTCGCCGCACCTGCCGCCCAGGCCGGCATCTGGCAGGATATCCAGCAACGCGGCACACTGCGCTGCGCCGCGCCGCTCTACCCGCCGCTGATCATCAAGGATCCGAAAACCAAGGAGTACAGCGGCGTCTACCTGGATATGTGCCGCGAATTCGCCGAGCAGTACCTGGGCGTCAAAGTGGAATATGTCGACACCACCTGGGACAACGTGGTCGCCGGCCTGCAGGCCGGGAAGTGGGATATCTCACCGGCCCTGAACCGTAAACCGGAACGGGCGCTGGCGGTCAACTTCAGCATTCCGGCGTCCTACTCCGAACTGGATGTGATCTACGATCCGAACAACCCGAAAATGCAGGGTGTCAGCACCGCGCTGGACTCCCTCGACAATCCTGAGATCACCATCGGCCTGGTCTCCGGCACCGCGCAGGACCACTCCGTCAGCAAGCGCCTGAAAAACGTCAAGATCGTGCGCCTGCCGAGTATCGATGAGGTACGTATGGCGCTGCTGTCACGCCGCGTCGATGCCACCGTCGACGAGGTGGACACCA
>QKGH01000257.1 GCA_003250495.1 Marinobacterium sp. | reverse complement strand
AAGGCCCCGGCAACTTGATGCTCAGGGTTGAAGCGATCGATTAGGTGCTCGACGGGCTACCTTGGCCCGCAGTGAGTCGACATCGCGCTTAGGTGGTGCCCCAAACAGACGACTGTACTCCCGACTGAACTGTGAAGCGCTTTCGTAACCTACCTTGAAAGCCGCGCTTGCCGCATCTAGGTCTTCGGCGAGCATCAAACGCTTCGCTTCGTTCAAGCGCAGCCACTTTTGATATTGCAGTGGACTCATCCCCGTCAACCGCCGGAAATGACTATGAAAAGTCGGCGTACTCATCTGTACCGATTTTGCTAAATCATCAATCCGCAGAGGCGCGGTATAGTTTAGGCACAGCCAATCGATAGTTTTTGCGATTTTGTACCCCTGCCCTTCCATAATGGCGATCTGGCGCAGCCGATCTCCCTGGTCACTCGCGAGCAGTCGGTAATGGATTTCCCGCATAATTCCCGGGAGCAGTACCGCGATCGCTTCAGGTTCATCCAGCAGTTCCAACAGCCTCTTGAAAGGTTCCAGAATGGGTAGCGTCATGGCGCCAGTTCCGACACAGCCCCCGCTTGCACGAGGAGCTGAGATGGACACTATGCCTTGGGCAATCATCTCGGTAATCAGACCGAAATCCAGCTCCAGATTAAGCCCCAGGCAGGGAGCCGACGGGCTCGCCGTCAGCGTTTCGGACTTGGCTGGCAGCTCCAGCGACGTGATCAAGAAGCGGGAGATATCATAGGGATAGGCTTCATCCCCCACGAACATCTGCTTGGTGCCTTGCACCACCAGCACGATGCTGGGTTTGATCAGACAAAAAGCCGGTGGCTTAGGCGCTTCACGACGAAACAGATACAACCCGGGAATGCTCGTCGAGCAATCCTCTTGCCCCTGGCTCCATCGATCAAGGATACCCGCCAGTGATTGTTGTAGGGCGCCGAGGGGCGAATTCCGGGCGTCGGTCGGGATCATGGTAGCGAACGATTCCTGATTTTGCATGAGATTACGTGCCGGAGACTATAGCGGTCAGGTACGCGTTAAAGCTTAATTCAATCCGTCACTAAAATATCTCGAATAGATTCGCGCTCATCGGATCAGGCAATAGAAGCTCAGGATCGTTATATCGGTGCGCGGCTTCCACCCTCGATAATTAACAAGCGATTTAAGTAAACGCGCGCCCCGTGCTCGCTTGAAAGCAGGATAACCCTATCGAGGAGTTCACCCGTCTGTCCAGGTCTACAGCGCCTACGAACACCTGCTCAGGGGTGATGTGAAATATCGATCCGTCATGGATATCGCAACACTTATCGCCTGATCGCCCTCTTCATACACCTATATTTATGGAGAATCACCATGAATACACACCAGAAAACCAGCAGCACAATCGCTCATCAAGAGGAACCCGATATGGCACGCCGTAATGTACTGAAAATGACGGGCGCTGGTATCGCCGCATTGAGCACGGGGGCTTTGGCCGCCAGCCAAGCCTCCGCTCAGTCACCGCTTCCGCTCACCGAGGAATGGGACAAGACCTTCGCTAAAAGCGACAAGGTTGACCACAAAAAGGTCAGCTTTACAAACCGCTACGGAATTACTCTCGCGGCAGACCTATACCAGCCGAAAAACAGCAGCAGCAAGTTAGCCGCTATTGCCGTTGGAGGCCCGTTTGGCGCAGTGAAGGAGCAGGCCTCTGGTCTTTATGCCCAAACCCTGGCCGAACGGGGCTTCATCACCCTCGCTTTCGATCCCTCCTACACCGGGGAAAGCAGTGGCGAGCCGCGTAATGTTGCCTCACCGGATATCAACACCGAGGATTTCAGCGCTGCGGTTGATTTTCTCGGTCTTCAACCGTCCGTCGATCGCGAGCGTATCGGCGTTATCGGTATTTGTGGCTGGGGCGGTATGGCGTTGAATGCGGTTGCGGTAGATAAGCGCGTCAAGGCCGTTGTCGCCAGTACCATGTATGATATGACGCGCGTCATGTCCAGAGGCTACAACGACAGCGTGACTCTCGAACAGCGCACACGAACTCTGGAGCAGTTGGGCCAGCAACGCTGGCAAGATGCGGAACATGGCACCCCGGCCTATGGCCCCGTCTCCCTTGAGTTATCGGGCGGTGAACCGCAATTCGTCGTGGAGTATGCAGCCTACTACAAGTCGCCTGCACGCGGTTTCCATCCGCGGGCGATCAACTCGAACGCCTCCTGGACACTGACCACCCCATTGTCATTCATGAACATGCCGATCCTGAGCTACATCGCAGAAATATCCCCGCGCCCGGTTCTATTCATTCACGGTGAAAAGGCCCACTCACGTTACTTCAGTGAAACGGCTTACGCGGCTGCAGCGGAACCCAAGGAGCTGATAATCATTCCAGGCGCCAACCATACCGATCTGTACGACCAGATGGACGTGATCCCGTTCGACAAACTGACAGCGTTTTTCCAGACACACCTGGCGTGAGTCTGGCTGTGCCGTTTTATGGCTAAGCGGTCATCACGGCTCCCCTTCCGGGATGCCGTGATGCTTCGTTTACTCTCCAAATCCTTAGGCTCAGATATCGGAACGGAGTTATGGCGCACATTTTCATCACCGGCTCCACCGAGGGATTGGGCAAAGCGATGGCAGAAACGTTGCTGTTGGCCGGCCATCGGATCGTCGTTCACGCACGCAACCAACAAAGGCTGGTGGCCATACAGGATCTGATCGGCCTGGGCGCAACTCCCGTCATGGGCGATCTGGCCGACGCCCAACAAACCCGTGCCATTGCCGATCAGGTCAACCGCATTGGTCCTATGCATGCAGTAATCCACAACGCCGGCGTATACGCAGCGCCCTCCGTATTATCGGTAAACATCCTGGCCCCCTATCTGCTCACCGCCCTCATCCATCGTCCCCGACGCCTGATCTACACCAGCAGCAGTCTACATTTCAGCGGGCATGCTCTGCTGGATACGCAAGATTGGTGCAACGCAGCAGGGCCGAACGCCTATGCCGACAGCAAGTTGTTCGTTACCGCTCTTGCCACCGCGATTGCCCGACTCTGGCCCGACGTCCTCAGTAATGCCGTTGATCCAGGCTGGGTTCCCACCAGAATGGGTGGTCGAAATGCACCTGACGATCTGAGGCTAGGTCATCTCACCCAGGAGTGGCTCGCTACCAGCAATGACCCTGACGCCCTGACCAGCGGCGGATACTGGCATCACCAACGGCGCCTTGCACCTCATACAGCCGCGAACGATGAGATTTTTCAGAATCGACTGCTCGAAAAACTGGCAACTATCACCGGCACAGCGTTTTCACACTAAGCGTATGTTAGCAATGGATAAACCTTGTAAGGCAATTCGCCACTACGACGGTCGCTCCAGGGTAGGCCAAATGGAGTAAGCTCGCCTGAAACGGGAGCTGGTTCGAGTTTAATAGGAGGCTGACCGCTCGCTGGCAGCGAAGGAGCGTTGATAATCCATCGAAAGCCGTGATATTGCGGTCAACAAAGATAATGTTCCGATTTATTGCGCTGACGTGCTATCGAAAAGCCGCGCATTGTGAACGCGATTAACGCGCCTGAAATCAGACAAAAATTCTCTGGGAGATCGAGTAGTCCAAGCCCGAGATAACTCAACGAGCCCACTACAATCGTACTCACATACCAAGCTTCTGTGATCACATTGATACGACGACTACTGATAATATCGCGTACGACGCCGCCAAATAGCGCGACGATAACGCCCAGAGAGACCGCGACAGGTTCGGACCAGCCCAAGGCCGAGGCCGAAGCGGTCCCCACCACTGACAACAATGCGATACCGATAGCATCCACCCAAACCTGCGTGCGGACCAGCGGCTCAAATATTGTCGAAAGTAGAAACATCATGCCTGAAGCGATAACGCACAGCACAATCAACCACGGATCATGAACCCAAAAGACCGGGAAATTACCGAGAATAACGTCAAACAACGTCCCCCCACACAAGCCTGTAATGAATCCGACGAAAATAGAGCTGAATATGCTTATTTTCTTTCTGGCGACATCCAGGGCCCCGGAAATAGATAACGCGATGATCGCGATCAGGCCCATGCCATAAGACAGACCATTGAGCTCAAGAAACATCTTAAATTTCCATTACAGGAGGTCGTCTTAGGAGGGGGTTAATCGAGACAACCAACTTCCTCTTGTGCCCAACCAAAACCTTTCGGCATCAGTTAGCCGACCAAGGCTGGGAGCAGCTAACAGCAATTACTGCTAGCCGCTGCGGTTATGCTCTATAAGGCGCTGTACTGTAGATAAGCGCTACGTCTAAAAGATGCACCTTCCCTAACCCGCTCGCTCAACTGATAAAGATGCGCGCTGCGTATTAACACGTCCTTATCTGTGTGCTTAGCGCTATCGGATCTAGTTGCACCAGCCTTAGTCTGATCAACACTCGATGGCGTTGACGGCCAAGCCGCCACGGGAGGTTTCCTTGTACTTATCCTGCATGTCCCGTCCGGTATCACGCATGGTGCGGATTACCTTATCCAGCGAGATAAAGTGCTCCCCATCGCCCCGCATCGCCATCTGCGCCGCATTGATCGCTTTCATCGCTGCGATGGCATTACGTTCGATACAAGGTACCTGCACCAATCCGGCGACAGGATCGCAGGTCAGACCAAGGTTATGTTCGAGAGCGATCTCGGCGGCGTTTTCGACCTGCTCCGGCGAACCACCGAGGACCTCTGCCAATCCCGCGGCGGCCATGGCGCAGGCGGACCCAACCTCACCCTGGCAGCCCACCTCGGCGCCCGAAATAGACGCGTTCTTCTTGCACAAAGCACCAATCGCCGCGGCAGCCAGCATGAAGTTCACGACATCGTCGGCGCTGGCATTTTCCTGGAAACGCATGTAGTACATCAGTACCGCCGGGACGATCCCGGCCGCGCCATTGGTCGGTGCCGTGACCATGCGCCCGCCGGCAGCATTCTCCTCATTCACCGCGAGCGCATAGAGGTTGACCCAGTCCATCGCGCTGAGCGTAGAACTGATAACATTACCCGCGGCCGCCTGTTTCAACGAACGGTATAACGCCGGGGCGCGGCGCTTAACCTTAAGCCCTCCCGGCAAAATACCCTCGTTCTCGACCCCGCTGGCGACACACTCCTGCATCACCTGCCAGATCGAGGCGATACCCGCGCGGATATCATCGTCGCTGCGCCACACTTTCTCGTTTTCCAACATCAGCGCGCTGATACGCAGGTTGTTCTGCTTACACAGCTGGAGCAGTTCGACGGCGCTATTGAAGTCGTAAGGCAACGACACCTGCGGCACCAGATGGGCTGAGGCGGTCGCTTCACTCTCATCAAGCACAAAGCCGCCGCCGATAGAGTAATAGGTGTTCTGGTACAGCACGCCCTCGGTACCATATGCGGTCAGCCGCATGGCGTTGGGATGATAAGGCAGCACCTCATCGACGAAGAGCATATCCCGGTTCCATTCGAACTCTATCCCCTCTCCGCCATCCAGTGCCAAAAACGAGGTTTCCCATACCGCCTTGACGGCCGGCACGATGACACGCGGATCGATGCTGTCCGGGGAGTGCCCCATCAGCCCCAGGATGATGGCGCGGTCGGTACCGTGACCAATACCCGTGGCGCTGAGCGATCCGAACAGCTCCACCTGAACCCGCCGCACCACGCTGCGTACCCCCAGTTGCACCAGAGATTCGGTAAAGGTCCGTGCGGCTCGCATCGGCCCCACAGTATGCGAACTGGAAGGCCCTACGCCGATTTTGAACAGATCAAATACGCTGATACTCATGATGTTCTGAAATACCTGCCTGCAGGATTATTGTTACAGCGATTATCCTGTGCCGGTAATATCGCCACATGCCGAAATACGACATCTATGGATATGGGATCGACCGCGGCGGCTGACCCGCTCACGCCGACGAAAACCTCGAGCTAGATCCCGTATTAGCGTTGCTGGACTACGTTGGCCTGCCCAATAACCTGACGCCAGGTGCAATAGGGAGCGACGTGCCCTCTTTAACAAGCTAGACCGTCGGCAAGAAAACTCCAGCCGGCGACGCGATCACGCCTTGTTAATGGCCCGCAGCCCAGGCGACCGTTGAAATCGGCACGGCCGGTGCTGTTCGCTAAGGCAACGCTGGTTGTGTCAGTTGCTAAATACCACCGTACGTTTGCCACTCAGGAAAACGCGTTTCTCGACATGGTATCTCACTGCATTAAACAGGGTGATACGCTCAATATCCTGCCCTTTGGATACCAGGTCTTCCGGATAGTGAACATGATCCACTGGCTGGATCCCCTGGGTGATGATCGGTCCCTCATCGAGGTCGTTGTTGACGTAATGCGCGGTCGCACCGACCATCTTGACGCCCTTCTCCCAGGCCTGGTGGTAGGGCTTGGCGCCTTTGAAGCCCGGCAGTAGCGAGTGGTGAATATTGATCGCCCAGCCGTCCAGTCGTGCACACATCTGCGGAGACAGCACCTGCATATAGCGCGCGAGTACCACCAGATCGATATCATATTGCTCCAGCAACTGAAGAATCTGCGCCTCCTGCTGCGCTTTGGTCGCGGCGGTAATCGGCAAGTGGTAATAGGGTATGCCGTGCCACTCTGCCAGCGCCTTCAGATCTGGATGATTCGAGATGATCACCGGCACCTCGATGTTGAGCTGTCCGGTACGATAACGGAACAGCAAGTCATTCAGGCAATGATCATATTTTGAAACCAGTATCGCCACCCGCTCGCGGTGCCCGGGCGGTGTAAGGTTCCATTCCATATCGAACTGTGCGGCCCGCGGCGCGAAGCCTTCATTGAACTGCGCCTCACTGAACGCCTCGCTCTGAGGCTGAAATTCGATACGAATAAAAAAGCGTTCACTCACCCGATCATCGAACGAGTGAATCTCGCTGATGTAGTTCTTCGATTCCGCCATGAAACGGGTGACAACATCCACAGTACCGAGCAGACTCGGGCATTGTGCAGTAAAGATCCAACAGCTCGGGGTCGTTTTCATCCGCGTTATCCTCGGCCTAAAAATGCATCCGCACTGGCGATCAGGTACGCCAGTGCGGATGCGATAAGCTCGGTTACGAGTTGCCTGAAATCAGTTAACTATCAGACCGTATTCTCTGCTGGCATCCTGAATCCAGGCCCACAGATAATCGGAAAAGCTGCGACGGACCACCAACTCCCAGCGCTCCTCGCCGGTCCGACGGACCAACGCCGTGGCTTTGGCGAATACAGTGCCCGCCACTTTCCCAACCGGGAAATGGCTGGGGTGCAGATCCAACGGACAGCTTTTTTTCAGCACATCACGGGCGTTGGGACCGGAGAGTTCCAGTATGGTCTGACCGCCGCTGACGTTGACGACAGAGTAGTGCCCCTGGATCCGGGCGCGCAGCGCTTTTTCAACGTCGAACGCCTGCTCCGCGGGCAGCACCACCAGCCACTCATCCGGGCTGCGCCAGCGCACGGACACAGCCCCCTTCTCGACAGAGGTCAGCGGCTGAATAGGCAAGGCCACACCGAGTACTTCGGCACACCCCGCCATGAAGCTGTCATTATTCTGCTGGCCACGTAGCGTCAGATGGCCGAGCAGTTTCAGTTCGCGCAGCATCACGCCGCCCACCTTGGGGCTCTTGCCCGCCAAGCTGGCAAAATCCGCGTGATGCAGGGGCGACTGCGCCGCGACCGCACCGCCGGCATACTGGTTCATCACCGCGACGTTCGCGGACAGTCGGGTTACCTGGTGTTTTTCAGGTGCAGAGATCTCAGACATTCTGACGCTCCCCTTTCGGATCGAAGAAGATCGGGCTGCAGATCTCAGCCTCGATCACCCGGCCATCGGCCATTGGGTAGTAAACGGTTTCACCCATCCGCTCGTGACCGCCACGGATGAAGCCCAGCGCGATGCTGCGTCCCAGCGTTTCACTCCAGTAACTGGAGCTGATATGGCCCAGCAATGTCATCGGTACCGGCTGTTTCGGATCGGCGACCGCCTGTGCCCCTTCCGGCAGGACCACTTTGGGGTCCCTGGTCTTCAAGCCCACCAACTGTTTGCGGTTCTTGCCCAGGTTGTCCTCCCGCAGCAGGCCGCGTTTACCGATGAAACTGAATGGCTTCTTGGCGCCGACACACCAGCTCATGCCCAGGTCGTAAGGGTTCATCGAGCCATCGGTATCCTGGCCAACGATAATGAACCCCTTCTCGGCACGCAGGATATGCATGGTCTCTGTGCCGTACGGGGTCAGGTCATACTTGGCACCCTGCTCGAACAGTTTTTCCCAGACATACTGACCGTAGTTGGCCTGAACGTTGACTTCGAACGACAGCTCACCGGTGAAGGAGATACGGAAGATGCGCGCCGGCACTCCCGCCACCTTGCCTTCCCGCCAATCCATGAACTTGAAGTTGTCGTTGCTGAGATCCACACCTTCGACCAGCTCTTCCAGCAGCTTGCGGCTGTTGGGACCGGACAGCGTCATCGTGGCCCAGTGGTCGGTAACGCTGGTGAAGTACACCTCCAGCTCCGGCCACTCGGTCTGGTGATACAGCTCGAGCCATTCCAGTACGCCGGCGGCACCGCCCGTCGTCGTGGTCATCAGGAAATGGTTTTCGCCGAGGCAGGAGGTCACGCCATCGTCGAACACCATGCCATCTTCATGACACATCAGGCCATAGCGGCATTTGCCGACATCCAGCTTGGCCCAGGCGTTGCTGTAAACCCGACCGAGGAACTCGCGTGCATCCTTACCCTGAATATCCACTTTACCCAGGGTGGTGGCATCGAGGATCGCGACCCCTTCACGCGCCGCCCGGCATTCGCGATTCAGCGCCTGCTGCATGCTCTCTCCGGCCTTCGGGTAGTACCAGGGACGTTTCCACTGGCCGACATCCTCGAACTCGGCGCCGTGCTCCACGTGCCACTTGTGCATCGCGGTGTAACGCTTCGGATCGAACAGCGCACCGGCATCGCGCCCGGCGAGGGCGCCGAAGGTGATCGGGGTGTAGTTGGGACGGAACACGGTGGTACCGGTTTCCGGAATGCTCTTGCCGCGCGCCTTGGCCGCAATCGCCATACCGTTGATGTTACCCAGCTTGCCCTGGTCGGTACCGAAGCCCATGGCCGTGTAACGCTTGACGTGCTCGATCGCTTCGAAACCCTCCCGCGCGGCCAGCTCGATACCGGCGGCGGTCACGTCGTTCTGCAGATCGACAAACTGTTTCGGCGCCCGCGAGGTCGGCTTGGTGTGCGGCACATGGAACAGTGCCATCGGCGCGCCTTCACGGATCTCGCGAACCGCCGGCTGTTTGCACTTCGCCGAGTTCAGACCGAGGTTCTGCACCGCCTGCTGGCCGGCAGCGAACCCTTCAGCCAACACTTTACCCAGACTGTAAGTGCCGTTGACGCCGCCCGCGACCAGCTGTTTCTGTACCGTCTTGCCTGGCACGAAACCGATGATATCGTCACGCCATACGGGACGACTGCCGGTATGGCAGGACAGGTGCACGACCGGGCTCCAACCGCCGGAACTCGCCACCGTATCGCACTCCAGCAGGGTGTGAGCGTTGCTCGAAACCCGCTCGCCACGGGCGTCGATAGTGGCGACCGTTACCCCACTGACACGCTTTTTACCCTGCACCTCGATGACAGCGCTACCGCTCATCACCTTGATGCCGCGTTTGCGTACGGCCGCCACCAGGTCGCCATCCGCTTTAGCCCGGGTATCGACCACCGCGACGACTTCACGGCCCGCATCCGCCCAATCCAGGGCGGTCTGGTAGGCGCCGTCGTTGGTCGTCATCAATACCAGCTTGCTACCGGGCACGACACCGTATCGGTTGATATAGGTTGCAACCGCCGAGGCGATCATGCAGCCCGGCACGTCATTGTTACCGAATACCAGCGGCCGCTCGTGGGCACCGGTGGCGAGGACCACCCAGTGCGCCCGCACACGATGCAGACGACTGCGTGCCTGTCCTGCTGGCGCACGATCGCCGAGATGGTCGGTCAGCTGCTGATGGACCGTCAGGAAGTTCTGGTCGTGGTAACCGTTAACCGTAGCGCGCCGCAGCAACGTGACGTTGGGATAGCTACCAAGCTCTTCGACCACGGCGTCGACCCAGGCCATCGCCGGTTTGCCATCGATCTTTTCGCGACTGGAGAGCAGGTGACCACCAAACTCGGCCTGTTCGTCGGCCAGGATCACGCGGGCGCCGCTGCGCGCTGCGGTCAAGGCTGCGGCCAACCCGGCGGGACCGGCACCGACGACCATCAGATCGCAGTGCTGGTTCATCTTGTCGTAGATATCCGGATCGCGCTCGGTGGGCGCATAGCCGAGGCCGGCAGCCTTACGAATATACTTCTCGTAGGTTTCCCACATTGACTGCGGGAACATGAAGGTCTTGTAGTAAAACCCCGGCGGCATCATGCTGCCGCCGATCTTACCGAACAGCCCCATGATATCGGATTCGACACTGGGCCATCCGTTGGTGGCGCCGCATACCAGGCCGTTGTACAGCTCCTGCTGCGTAGCGCGCACGTTGGGGACTTGAGTGGCCGGCGTGGAACCGATCTGCAGCACGGCGTTCGGCTCTTCGGCGCCGGCCGCCACGATACCGCGCGGGCGGCTGTATTTGAAACTACGTGCCACGATATCGACGCCGTTGGCAAGCAGCGCTGAGGCGAGCGTATCGCCCTGGTAACCCTGGTACTGACGACCGTTGTAACTAAACTTCAGCGTTTTCGACCGGTCGATGCGGCCACCGGTCAGTAGTCGGTTTTTCTGGCTCATGAGCTGCGCTCCTTACCCCTTGGCGGCAACCGACGGCTGCTCACCCATCTTGTAGACTTCTTTGATCTCGTAGGTCACGGTGTCACGGGTGATATTGAAAAACTTCTGACAACCGGTGCTGTGATACCAGATCTCGTGGTGCAGACCCTTGGGGTTGTGGCGGAAGTACATGTAGTTCCCCCACTCCTCGTCGCTGCAATTATCGGGATCAAGCGGGCGCGGAATATGGGCCTGCCCCTTGCAGTGAAACTCTTCCTCTTCGCGATACTCGCCGCAGTGCGGACAATAAATATGCAGCATTTCGTCAGTCCTCAGTGAGCAACGCCGGCAGCGCCGTGTTCGTCGATCAGCTTGCCGCTGTGGAAGCGGAACATGGAGAAGGGCTCCGCAACCGGGTGCGGCTTGCCATGGGCCAGCGTGTGGGCAAACAGGTTGCCGGACCCCGGTGTTCCTTTGAAACCGCCGGTACCCCAACCGCAGTTGAAGAACAGGTTCTTCACCGGCGTATCGGAGATGATCGGACTGGCATCCGGACAGGTATCGACGATACCGCCCCACTGACGGTTCATGCGGACGCGACTGGTCAGCGGGAACAGCTCGACGATGGCCTGAATGGTGTGCTCGATGATGCCGTAGGAGCCACGCTGACCGTAGCCGACCCAACCGTCGATGCCGGCACCGATAACCAGGTCGCCCTTGTCGGACTGGCTCATGTAACCGTGAACGTGGTTGGACATGAGGACGGTATCGAGGAAGGGTTTGATCGGCTCGGAAACCAGCGCCTGCAACGGATGCGATTCCAGCGGCAGCTCGAAACCGGCCATCTTGGCCAGTACACCGCTGTGACCGGCCACGACACAACCGACGCGGTCGGCCTTGATCACGCCGTAATCCTTGGTTTTGACACCGGTGATCTTGCCGTCGTTGATCTCCAGGTCGATCACTTCGCAGTTCTGGATCAGGTCGACGCCAAGGCTGTCGGCGGCACGGGCGTAGCCCCAGGCCACCGCATCGTGACGGGCGTTACCGGCCCGACGCTGTACCGACGCGCCGAGTACCGGGTAGCGGGCATCCTTGGAGCAATCGAGGGCCGGAATCTCTTTTTGCAGCTGGTCCGCGTAGACCATTTCGTTGTCGACGCCCTGCAGATGGTTGGCATAGACCAGGCGTTCGTTGGTACGCAGGTCCTGCAGGGTATGACAGGTGTGATAGCAACCGCGCTGGGAGAACATCTGGTTGTAGTTCAGATCCTGTGACAGCCCCTCCCACAACTTCATCGAGTGCTCGTAGAGCGCCGCCGATTCGTCCCACAGGTAGTTGGAGCGGACGATGGTGGTATTGCGGCAGATGTTACCGCCGCCCAGATGTCCGCGTTCCAGCACTGCCACATTGGTGATGCCATGTTCTTTCGCCAGGTAGTAGGCCGTCGACAGACCATGCCCACCGCCACCTACAATAATGACGTCATACTTTTTCTTCGGCGTCGGATTGCGCCACACCCGCTGCCAGTTTTCATGATGGCTCAGACTGTGTTTCAGCAGTCCAAATCCTGAGTAACGCTGCATAACGTCAGCTCCCAAAAGTTACCGCTCGCGCGGATTAATACGAACGGGCAATCCGAAGGCCCCGTCGGCAGAGCCCCCGGAAGGCTCATGAATCAGCTATACGCCGGATAGTCCACACAGAGCGCCAGCACCTTCTGCTTCACCTCTGCGATCTTCGCTTCCAGCTGCTCCTCATCCGTCAGCACGTCGAGGATGTCGGCAATCCATCCCGCCAAGCTGCGGCAATGGGTCTCCTTGAAACCGCGGGTCGTGACGACCGGTGAACCGATGCGCAAGCCGGAGGTGACGAAGGGTGACTGCGGATCATTCGGCACCGCATTCTTGTTCACCGTGATATTGGCGCGCCCGAGCGCCGCATCGGCGGCCTTGCCGGTCAGCCCCTGTTTGATCAGGCTGAGCAGGAACAGGTGATCGTCGGTACCGCCGGATACCACCTCGTAGCCACGCTCGAGGAATACATCCGCCATTGCGCGGGCGTTTTTCAGCACCTGCTCCTGGTAGGCCTTGAAGTCAGGCTGCTGCGCCTCCCGGAACGCCACCGCCTTGCCGGCGATAACGTGCATCAACGGACCGCCCTGCCCGCCCGGGAACACGGCCGAGTTCAGCTTCTTGAACAGATCGGGATCGCCACCCTCGCGCTGCCGCGCCAGGATCAGGCCGCCGCGCGGGCCGCGCAGGGTCTTGTGCGTAGTCGTGGTCACAACATCGGCATAGGGCAGCGGCGTGGGGTAGAGACCGACAGCGACGAGACCGGCCACGTGGGCCATATCGACAAACAGGTATGCCCCCACCTTGTCGGCGATCTCGCGGAACCGCGCCCAGTCGACGATGCGCGAATAGGCGGAGAAGCCAGCCACAATCATCTTCGGCTTATGTTCCAGCGCCAGCGCCTCGACCTGCGCGTAGTCGATCTCGCCGGTCTGATCGTTCAAACCGTACTGGACGGAATGGTAGATCCGACCGGAGAAGCTGACCTTGGCCCCGTGAGTCAGGTGTCCGCCATCCGCCAGGCTCATCCCCAGCACGGTGTCACCGGGCTCGCACAGCGCCATGTAAACAGCGGAGTTCGCCTGGGAGCCGGAGTGCGGCTGCACGTTGGCATAGTCCGCCCCGAACAGATCGCGGGCACGGTTGATGGCCAGCTGCTCGACCACGTCAACGTATTCGCAGCCGCCGTAGTAACGCTTACCCGGGTAGCCCTCCGCATACTTGTTGGTCAACACCGTTCCCTGCGCCTGCATAACGCGGGGGCTGGTGTAGTTTTCAGACGCGATCAGCTCGATATGCTCTTCCTGGCGCACGGCTTCGCTCTGTATTGCTGCCCACAGCTCCTCATCGAAGCCCTGAATCACGTCACTCTTTGCAAACATACCTGTCTCCTCGAAAACTCCGCCTTACCGGAGATACGCCGGCAAGGACGGCCTCTATTCTGTTAACGAGGATGGTATCGAGAGCCCGACAACCCATGATGTTCGCCAACGCCCCGACAATGCCGATTTGCGACACCGCCACCAATGCG
>QKGH01000007.1 GCA_003250495.1 Marinobacterium sp. | reverse complement strand
GCATCCTGGAAGCGAATGCCCGTGCCTACGGCTTTGCCGAGCACTGCCTGGGCGTACACGCCCTGAAACTGCCGGTACTGGAGCTGGAGCATGGCGACGATCCGGCGCTGGAGCAGCGCCTGATCCAGCGCGCACGCAAGGTGATCGCGCAGGACGACAGCGAGGTACTGGTGCTCGGCTGTGCCGGACTCAGTGCCCGGCAGGCGCTGCTGCAACAGGCACTGGAGTTGCCGGTGATCGACGGTGTGCGCGCCGGTCTCGCCCTGCTGGAGGGACTGGTACGGGCCAATTTGCGCACCAGCAAACGTAGCAGCTACCAGCTGGCGAAACCGGCCTGAAGGAGGACGCACCGTTCTCGATGATGTCTATCGATGAGGCGCCGCATCGAACGGCGCTAGGCTAGCAGCTGCAGCGTGCGGTGATCCGCCTCGCCGCCGTAGTAGCGCTCGAGCAGACGCTCGAACGGCGACCCCGGCGGTGCCACTTGCGCGAACAGCGTGGCGCAGGAGCGTAGTTTCAGATCGTCCGGGGAACCGAGAATCTGCCGGGCCGTACGCCCCTGGACCGCCAGCAGCGCCTCGCAGCACTCCCGCAGCCGGGCGCCGAGCAACGGATGGTCCAGATAGGCCCGCGCCTCGTCGCGCCCGCCGATGCCATACTCCCGCGCCATCGCACTGTGTCCCAACCCCTCCAGTTGCGGCAGGATGTACCAGATCCAGTGCGAGCGCTTGTGGCCGTCGCGCAGCTCCTGCAGCGCCTGCGGATAACTGCGCTGCTGCGCATCGACGAAACGCTGCAGGTTGTACGGATCGCTCATCGCGCCGCGCCCTCGTTGTCACCCTTTTCCCCCGCCGCGCCGATGATGCGATTGAGTAGGTCCACCGGCAGCGGGAACACGATGGTGTTGCTATGCTGCCCGGCGATCTCGGTCAGCGTCTGCATGTAGCGCAGCTGGATCGCCTGCGGCTGTTTTGCCAGCGTCTGGGCCGCACTGAGCAGCTTCTCCGACGCCTCCTGCTCGCCGAGGGCGTGGATCACCTTGGCGCGGCGCGCGCGCTCCGCCTCGGCCTGGCGCGCAATGGCGCGGATCATGCTCTCGTCCAGGTCCACATGCTTGATCTCCACGTTGGCGACCTTGATCCCCCAGGCATCGGTCTGCTTGTCCAGCATCTCCTGGATATCGGCGTTGAGGCGGTCGCGCTCGGCCAGCATCTCGTCCAGCTCATGCTGCCCCAGCACCGAACGCAGCGTGGTCTGCGACAGCTGGCTGGTCGCCTCCAGGTAGTTCTCGACCTTGATCACCGCCCGCTCCGGATCGACGACGCGGAAGTAGATCACCGCGTTGACCTTGACCGAGACGTTGTCGCGGGAGATCACATCCTGGGTCGGCACATCCATCACCACCATGCGCAGATCGATGCGCACCATCTGCTGGATCACCGGCACGACGATGATCAGCCCCGGCCCCTTGACCCGGTAGAAGCGTCCAAGCAGAAAGATCACCCCGCGCTCATATTCGCGCAGGATGCGGAACATCGACAGCACCAGCAGCAACACCAGCACGACGACGGTGGTCAGGAACCAGGGAAATCCGACTAACAGCATTTCACACCTCCAGCTTATCGACGATAAGGGTGATCCCTTCACTGGCGCGCACCCGCACCCGGTCGCCCGCCACCAGCGGTTGTGCGCACTGCACCGGCCACAGCTCGGCATCGAAGCGGACCTGGGGCTGGTCGTGATAGACCCGCTCCACCTTCAGCTCCAGCCCGACCGCCTGCTCCACCCCGGATACCCGCGGCCGCCGCTGCGCGCGCAGCGCCATCCCCAGTACCAGGAACAGCACGCCGGCGCTGGTCACCGCCAACCCCACCACTACCGGCAGCGCGATCTGGAACGCCGGCAGTTCGGTGTCCATCAGGATGATCGAACCGACCACGAAGGCGACCATGCCGCCGATACCGAGGATGCCGAAGCTGGGCAGGAACACCTCGGCGACGATCAGCCCCAACCCCAGCAGCAGCAATCCCAGACCGGCGTAGCTGACCGGCAGGATCTGGAAGGCATATAGCGCCAGCAGCAGCGAGATCGCCCCGAGCACGCCCGGCACGCCGAAGCCCGGATTGGAGAACTCGAAAATCAGCCCGTAGATACCGATCAGCATCAGCATGTAGGCGACATTGGGGTTGGTGATCACAGCCAGGAAGCGGCTGCGCCAGTCCGGCGTCAGCTCCAGCCGCTCCGCGCCGGCCAGGTGCAGCTCGAATACCCGCGACCCGACGCTGACCTTACGCCCCTCCAGTTGCCGTAGCAGGTCATCCAGATCCACGGCGATCAGGTCAATCACTCCCTGCTTCAGCGCCTCGCTGGCGCTGAGGCTGGCCCCTTCGCGCACCGCCCGCTCCGCCCAGTCGGCGTTGCGCCCGCGCAGCTCGGCCAGGCTGCGGATATAGGCCACGGCATCGTTGATCACCTTGTGCTCCATGGCCGAACCGGCCCGCGCCGCCGGCTTAGCGCCCTCGCCGCCGCTGTCGGGTTCCGGCTCGATGGAACCGCTACCGCCAATCGATACCGGCGTCGCCGCGCCGAGATTGGTGGCCGGCGCCATCGCCGCCACATGGCAACTGTAGAGCAGGTAGGTCCCGGCGCTGGCCGCCCGCGCCCCGGGTGGGCTGACATAGCACAGCACCGGCAGCGGTGCCGCCAGCACCGCCGCGATCATCTGCCGCATCGAGCTGTCCAGGCCGCCCGGCGTATCGATCCTCAGCACCACGGCCTCGGCGCCCCGTTCGGCGGCCTGCTGCAGTCCGCGGCTGACGTAGTCGGCGGTGGCCGGCCCCACCACATCGTCCAGCGTCAGCACCCAGACCCGGTGGTCGGTCGCCGCCGCGGCCTGCTGTGCCCACAGCAGTGCCGGCTGCCCCAGCAGCAGTAACGCGACCCACAGGCTGAACCACGTACGCGTCTTCACACCGGTAACCTCCCCGCTCGATGCAGTCAGTATAGAAGAGCCGCCGCGGAAGCTGCCGGCGACCGGCATGTTCGGCGAGTTGCACGGCGCTGCATCCAACCGCCGCCGGACTGCGTCTTCATAGTGTTCAGCAACGACAACAATCGACTGACGACAAAAACAACAGATAACGACCGGGACCGCCACGGCAGAACGCGGCGCCAACAGGCTTCCGCCACGGCAAGGCCCCGTAACCAGGAGATCCGGCGATGAACAAACTACTACTGACGCTGGCCTGCACGGCACTGCTGACCGCCTGCAACTCCAGCTACTCCGGCAGCCGCAGCGATGCTCCGACCCTGACCCGCAGCACGGCGGCCGGCGCCATACTGACCACGCCTGCGGGCATGACGCTGTACACCTTCGACAAGGATATGAGCGGCAACTCCGCCTGCAGCGGCAGTTGTGCACAGAACTGGCCGCCATTCATGGCCGGCGCCGACGCCCGGGAGAGCGGCGACTTCACGCTGCATATGCGCAGCCAGGGCCGCCAGTGGGGTTACGAAGGCAAGCCGCTGTATCGGTTCGTCGGCGACAGGGCACCGGGTGACATCAACGGCAACGGTCTCAAGGGGCTGTGGCACGTGGTGCCCGCCGACGAGGCGATGGGCGGGATGCATGAGCGCTCCGGCTATGGGGGTGGCGGGCGCTACTGACCCGTCGTCACACTATACTGATCCCCACGACTGACCGGAGCCTGGGCGATGGGGATCAGATGACCGGACCGCGAGTA
>QKGH01000121.1 GCA_003250495.1 Marinobacterium sp. | reverse complement strand
GCTTTCCTGCGCGAGCAGTGCCAGCTGGCGCTGCGCCGCGGCACCACCCGCCTGCATGCGCGGATGCCGACGCTGAACGAGTGCGAACAGCTGGCGATCGGCCGCGGTATCCCGGTGATGGAGATCCATACCTGCAACTACCGCGAAGGCTCCGAACAGCTGATGGAGTACTCCATCGCGTTGAGCCGCAGCGACCTGTTCGAATACCGAGTGGAACCTTAAACAATGAGCGAACAGATCCCCAACGATCAGACCCTCAATAGTCAGACCCTTAACGACCAGGCTCTCAATGATCCGACCCAACGGCGCCAGCAGTGGATGGCGATCCTGGCCAAGGCACCGGCCCAACAGCTGTTGGCGCTGGCCGAACCGCTGCTGGGCGAACGCCATTTCGACCTCGTCCGCGCGCCGGAAACCGGCCTGACCCAGGTGCGTGCGCGGATGGGCGGCAACGGCGAGCAGTTCAACCTCGGCGACATGACGCTGACCCGCTGCGTGGTGCGCTCCACCGAAGGCTACCTCGGCTACAGCTTCGTCGCCGGCCGCAACAAGCACCATGCCCTGTGCGCGGCCCAGCTCGATGCGCTGCTGCAGTCCGGGCGGGATGCCGCGGCCGTGGCCGGGCGGGTGATCGACCCACTGCGCAGCGAGTTGGCGCAGCAGAGCGAGCGCAAGCGGCAGGAGAGCGCCGCGACCCGGGTCGACTTTTTAACCCTGGTACGGGGGGAGGATTGAACACCATGTCACAGCTAGACCTAGTACCCGGTTTCAGTGCGCCGGTCGACGCCGCCCAGGGGCTGTTCCGGCAGCTGCTGAAGGCGATGAGCGAACCCGGCAGCCTGATCGATACCACGCTGGAGCAGCCGCTGGAGCGGCTCGATCCGGCCACTTTCGGCGTCTGTCAGACGCTGCTGGACCAGACCTGCGGACTCTGGCTGTCGCCGGCGTTCGAGGGCGAGGCGATTCGCCGCAACCTGGGGTTTCACACCGGGGTGCGGCTGGTCGGCGAACGTGCCGAGGCGCAGTTCGCGCTGTGCCATCCGGACGATCTGCATGATCTGGAGGGGTTCGGCCGCGGCAGCGCCGAATATCCGGAGAGCAGCTGCACGCTGATCCTGCAGGTCGAGCGGCTCGATAACGCCAGCGCTGCCGCCGCAGCGGGGGCGACGACGCTGCGGCTGCAGGGGCCCGGCATCGAAAGTTCGCGCTACCTGGTGGTGGCGCCGCTGCCCGCGGTGCTGGCGGCCTACCTGCAGCAGCGCCCCGACCCCTTTCCGTTGGGGCTGGATCTGATCCTGGTGGCCGGGCGCAAGCTGGCCTGTGTGCCGCGCAGCAGCCAAGTGGAGGTGATTTGAGATGTACGTTGCAGTCAAGGGCGGCGAACAGGCGATCCGCAACGCCCATGAACTACTGGCGAAACGCCGGCGCGGCGACCGCGACCAGGCGGAGCTGGCGGTCGGCCAGATCAGCCAGCAGCTGGCGCTGGCCGTGGCGCGGGTGATGACCGAGGGCTCGGTGTACGACCCGGAGCTGGCGGCGCTGGCGATCAAGCAGTCCGCCGGCGACCTGGTCGAGGCGATCTTCCTGCTGCGCGCCTATCGCACCACGCTGAGCCGTTTCTACACCAGCCAGCCGGTGGATAGCGCGGCGATGCTGGTCGAACGGCGCATCTCCGCCACCTTCAAGGATCTGCCCGGCGGCCAGGTGCTGGGTTCCACCTTCGACTACACCCACCGCCTGCTCGATTTCAAGCTGCTGGCGGAGGGCGACAGCGAGGTCGCGGAGCCCGCGGCGCCGGCGCCGCGGCAAACGGACGATGGGACGATGCCGCGGGTCATGGCGCTGCTGGAACAGGAGGGGCTGATGGTCTGCGAGTCGTCGCAGGGCACGCCGCCGGCGGATATCACCGTCGACCCGCCGGCCTACCCCTGCGACCGCAGCGCCCGCCTGCAGGCGCTGGTGCGCGGCGACGAGGGGTTCCTGCTGGCACTGGCCTATTCGACCCAGCGCGGCTACGGCCGCAACCACCCGTTCGCCGGCGAGATCCGCATCGGCGAGGTGGAGGTGTCGATCCTGCCGGAGGAGCTCGGCTTCGAGGTGGTGATCGGCACGCTGCAGCTGTCGGAGTGCGAGATGGTCAACGGCTTCTCGCGCCAGGCGGATGGCGAGGTGCGCTTCACCCGCGGCTACGGCCTGGCGTTCGGCCAGCAGGAGCGCAAGGCGATGTCGATGGCGCTGGTGGACCGGGCGCTGCAGGCGCCGCAGTACGACGAAGAGATCAAGGCGCCGGCGCAGCAGGAGGAGTTCGTGCTGTCGCACTGCGACAACGTCGAGGCGGCGGGCTTCGTCTCGCACCTGAAGCTGCCGCACTACGTGGATTTCCAGTCCGAGCTGGAGCTGCTGCGGCGGATCCGCAGCGCCCGGGCGGACGAGACGATGAGCGGGGAGAACGATGATGAGCAGTAACGGCGTCCGCGACGGTTACAACTTTGCCTACCTGGATGAGCAGACCAAGCGGATGATCCGCCGGGCGCTGCTGAAGGCGGTGGCGCTGCCCGGTTACCAGGTGCCGTTCGGCGGCCGCGAGATGCCGATGCCCTATGGCTGGGGTACCGGCGGCATGCAGGTGACGGCGGCGGTGATCGGCCGCCAGGACGTGCTCAAGGTGATCGACCAGGGCGCCGATGACACCACCAACGCGGTCAGCATCCGCGCCTTTTTCCGCGACCTGACCGGGGTGCGCACCACCGAGCGCACCGAGGAGGCGACGCTGATCCAGACCCGCCACCGCATCCCGGAGAAGCCGCTGCGTGAGGACCAGATCCTGATCTACCAGGTGCCGATCCCGGAGCCGCTGCGCTTTATCGAGCCGAGCGAGGTGGAGACCCGCAAGATGCACGCGCTGGAGGATTACGGCGTCATGCATATCAAGCTGTACGAGGATATCGCCCACTACGGCCGCATCGCCACCGCCTACGCCTACCCGGTGCTGGTCAACGGGCGTTACGTGATGGACCCGTCGCCGATCCCGAAATTCGACAACCCCAAAATGCACCGCTCGCCGGCGCTGCAGCTGTTCGGCGCCGGGCGCGAGAAGCGGATCTACGCGGTGCCGCCCTATACCGACGTGCGCAGCCTCGATTTCGAGGACTACCCGTTCGAGGTGCAGCGCTGGGAGCAGTGCTGTGCGATCTGCGGCTCCCGCGACAGCTTCCTCGACGAGGTGATCATCGACGACCGCGGCAGCCGCGAGTTCATCTGCTCCGACACTGATTACTGTCGCAGCCGTACCGAGCAGGCTGTGGATAACCCGTCCGGCGCACGCCCTGGCACGGATGAAGAAGCCGCTAACGCAGAAGGAGCGCGCAATGCATGCTGAACTGAAGCGCGAAGCGCAGGAGCTGCCGGTTGCCGGCGCGTTCACAGAAGCGGTGATGGACCCGGCTGCCGAACTGGATCAGCCGCTGCTGAAAGTAGCGCAGCTGAGCAAGCTGTACGCCCCCGGCAAGGGCTGTATCGATATCGATTTCGAACTCTATCCCGGCGAGGTGCTGGGGATCGTCGGCGAATCCGGCTCCGGCAAGTCGACGCTGCTCAGTTGCCTGTCGGCCCGTCTGCCACCGCAGCAGGGGCAGGTGCTGTACCGCGACCGCGCCGGCCAGTGGCTCGACCTGTACCGCCTGCCGGAGGCGCAACAGCGGCTGCTGCAGCGTACCGAGTGGGGCATTGTGCACCAGCATCCGCGC
>QKGH01000272.1 GCA_003250495.1 Marinobacterium sp. | reverse complement strand
GGGCGCTGGCGGCCAGGCTGGGTCGGTGCTGCGCTGGCCTGATCCTGGGGCTGCTGTCCGTTCCGGTATTTGCGCAGCCGGTGGTGGATATGGCCGGGCGTGAAGTCGAGTTGCCGGCGTCGGTGGCACGGCCGTTCGGTGCCGCGCCGCCGCTCACGGCACTGCTCTATGCGCTGGATCCGCAGCGGGTGATCGCGCTGAACATGCCGTTTACGCCCGGCAGCGAGTCCTATCTGCAGCCAGGCGCGATGACACTGCCGGTGGTCGGCAGTGCCATGGGGCATGGCCGCCAGGTCAATCCGGAGGTGCTGCTGAAGCTGCATCCCGACGTGGCGCTGGCCTGGCGCAACAGCTTCTCCGATATCGATCCGGATGCCCTCGAGGCGCCGTTTCGCAAGGCCGGTATCCCGGTGGTGTATGTCCAGCTCGACAAGCTGTCGGACTGGCCCGCCGCGTTCGAGTTCGTCGGTACGCTGATCGGGCGTGAGGCGCGCGGTAAGGCGCTGGCGGCCTATATTCGCGACGCCCAGGCGCGGGTCGATGCGGCGCTCGGCGAGCTGCCCGAGTCGGAGCGGATCTCGGTCTACTATGCCGAGATGCCGGATGGGCTGGCCAGCGACTGTCACACCTCCTTCCATACCGAGGCGATCGAGCTGGCGCGCGGACATAACCTCTATCGCTGCCAGCCGCGCAGCATGGTCGGGCAGGAGCGGATCGGCATGGAGCAGGTCACGCTCTGGGATCCGCAGTACATCGTCGCCCAGGATCCGCTGTTCCTGAGCCGGGCGCGCCAGGAGCCGCGCTGGACCCGGTTGTCCGCGTTCCAGAACGGCCGGGTGCTGGATGTGCCGCGCCAGCCGATGAACTGGCTCGACCGGCCCCCCTCCTTCATGCGCGCCCTGGGCAGTCAGTGGCTGGCGCACGCGTTCTATCCACAACGTTTTCCGCTCGATATCGAAGCCGAAACCCGGCGCTTCTATCGCCTGTTCTTCGCCGTCGAGCTGACCGACGCCCAACTGCACGAGCTGCTGGGCACCTCCACCACCGAATCGGGAACGACACCATGAGCGAACAACAGAACAGCGACAACCTGGTCCCGCAACCGCGGCTCTACACCCCGGTGCCGGATCGCTCCTCGGCGGAGCTGGACCGGATGCCGGAGGGGGCGGAGTCGACCTCCTGCCTGTGCAGCCAGACACTGCAGCCCGGCGACCAGGTGCGCTGGATGGAGACCAAAACCGACGCACCCTTCCCGCCGGTGCCTTTCCCCAGCCGCCAGCTCTATGCCGAGGTGGGGCAGGAGTGCCTGACCGCGCTGGTTGAGCAGCATCACGAGCGGCTGAAGCGCAGCGAGATCGGCGGCATGTTTCCATCCGACCCGAGCCGCTTTGCCGCCACGGTGGCCAAGTCGGCGCAGTTCGTGATCGAGGCCAGCGGCGGTCCCGAGCTGTTCACGCCGGTGTTCGGCGGGATGCGGATGCGCGACCGCCACTTCCGTCCCACCATCGACGAGCACGCCCGCGACGTGTGGCTGCACGAGCTGATGAACACCTTCGACGAGGTCGACTTCCCCCAACAGTGGCGGCCGGTCTACTGGCACTGGATGGAGGCGTTCTCGATCCGCATGATCAACCGCCGGACCCGGATGCAGCCGCCGCGGCGCTACCCTTATGAGTTCGCGGCGTCCGATCTGCGTAATCTGCTGGGCGTGGTGGGCTGATGACCGGCGCGGCGCTGGCCGGCGGTTGGCCGCGACGCTGGTCGCTCAGTAGCCGGGGACAGCTCGGGCTGCTGTGCCTGCTGCTGCCGCTGGGGCTCTACCTGGCGCTGCTGGTGGGGCGTTATCCGCTGGCGCCGGGGCAACTGCTGGCGTTTCTGCTGGCCCAGGCCGGGATCGGCACGATGGCGCCGGAGCAGTTCGACCTGATCCACACCCTGGTGTGGGAGATCCGCCTGCCGCGGGTGCTGGCCGCGGCGCTGATCGGTGCGGCGCTGGCGGTTTCCGGCGCCGCCTACCAGGCGGTGTTCATCAATCCGCTGGTGTCGCCGGGAATTCTCGGCGTGCTGGCCGGCTCCTCGTTCGGCGCCGCGCTGGGGATGGTGTTTTTCTCCAGCTGGCTGCTGGTACAGCTCGGTAGCGTGCTCGGCGGCTGCGCGGCGGTGGCGGTGGGGCTCGGTATCGGCCGGCTGTTCGGCGTGCAGTCGCGGATGATGCTGGTGCTCGGCGGCATCTTCTCCGGCGCGCTGTTCTCCGGCCTGCTGGCGCTGGTCAAATACCTGGCCGATCCCTACGAACAGCTGCCCGCCATCGTCTACTGGCTGATGGGCTCGCTGGGGCAGGCGGGGTTCGACGATCTGGCGCTCTATGCCCCCTGGATACTGGGTTCGGTGCTGATCCTGGCGCTGCTGGGGCGGGCGCTGGATGCGCTGGCGATGGGGGAGGACACGGCGGCGACGCTGGGGGTGTCGGTGGCGCGGATCCAGCTGCTGGTGATCCTCTGCGCGACGCTGGCCTCGGCGCTGACCGTGTCGCTGGCCGGCATGATCGGCTGGGTCGGGCTGCTGGCGCCGCATATCGCGCGGCTGTTGATTGGGCCGCTGAACCGTCTGCTGATCCCGGCCAGCGCGCTGCTCGGGGCGCTGTTCCTGCTCGCCGCCGATGCCGTGTCGAGGACGCTCTCCAGCGCCGAGCTGCCGATCGGCGTGGTTACCGAGCTGGTGGGGTTGCCGCTGTTCCTGCTGGTGCTGCGCAACGTGCGCCGGGGGTGGGGCGGATGAAACCGTTGCTGGAGGCCCTCGATGTGCATTTCGCCTATGGTCGCGCGGGGGGCCGCCCGGGTGGCCATGCCGTGCTGCAGGGGATCGACCTGCAGGTGATGCCGGGCGAGGTGATCGCGCTGCTCGGCGCCAACGGCGGCGGCAAGAGCACGCTGCTGCGGCTGTTGCTCGGACTGCTGCAGCCGGCCCGGGGCGAGGTGTGGCTGGGCGGGCGGCGCTACCGCCGTTGGTCGCGCCCCGAGATCGCCCGGCGCGTGGCCTATGTGCCGCAGTCGCAGCTGGTGCCCTTTCCCTATCGGGTGCGCGACCTGGTGGCGCTCGGTTGTATCGCCCGGCGCGGACTCTACCGGCGTCTCAATCACGACGATGACAACACGGTGTCGGCGGCGCTGGAACGGCTGCAAATCGAGTCCCTGGCCGAGCGCAACTTCGCCGAACTGTCCGGCGGCCAGCAGCAGCTGTGCCTGATCGCCCGGGCGCTGGCGCAACGGGCGCCGCTGATCGTGCTGGATGAGCCGATCACCGGGCTCGATTACGGCAACCAGTGGCGCCTGCTCGGGCTGATCGGCGAGCTGAGTCGCGAGGGCTACACCTTTATCAAATCGACCCACTACCCGGAACACGCGTTGAGTATCGCCAGCCGGGTACTGCTGTTGCAGCAGGGGCGGATTCTGGCCCAGGGCACGCCGCAGCAAGTGATCACCCCCGACACCCTGCGCCGGCTGTACGGCCTGGAGGTGGCGCTGCACCCGTTGGCGGATGGCCGTACCGCCCTGTTACCGGATCTGTAACGCGTTATCCGATCCGTAGCGGTCGCGATGGGCCGCGGGTTACCCGGATGTGACCGCACGCGCTGCCGGCGCAGCGCCTATGTCGCCTTATCAATCCAAGCAAGGAGTAGAAAATCGTGGATTATGAAGCCTATTACCAAAGCTGGGGCACGGGACTGACCCCGCCGTTTCGACGTATAGCGCTGTGCTCGGCGATCCTGCTGCTGTCGGTCACGGCCCTGGCGGCGCAGGCCGCCGAGGAGCTGGGGACGGTCATGGTGACCGACGAGATGGACGCGCAGCCGGGCGCCACCGAAAGCGTGGTACCCGGTAGCGGCGGGAGCACCCGTTTCCAGGTCGGGCGCGACGGTATCGAACAGTTTGCCGCGCCCGAAGGGGGCAACTCCTACAGCGCCGTATCGACGCTGCCGGGGGTTAAGGCGCAGAGCGTCGATGCCTACGGTTACGTCAACCAGATGGGCGGCAACAAGGGGTTGCGGGTGCGCGGGGTCAACGCCACCCACGGTGCCAACGGCACGGTGGAGGGGGTGCCGCTGACGCCGATCGGGCCGGGGCCGGGTTATCTGTGGCTGTTCGAGCAGGAGAATATCGACAGCGTCACGCTGACCCAGGGGCCGGTGGCGCCGGACCAGCTCGACTACTACAGCACCCACGGCGCGCTGGATACCGGGTTGCGCTGGCCCGAGGCCGAACGCGGCGGCGAGATCGGCGTCAGTATCGGCAACGACAGCTTTATGCGCGGCTTCATGCGCTTCGATACCGGAGAGTCCACCAGCGGCGGCAAGGCGTTCGTCTCCGCCTCCAGCGTCAACGCCAATAAGTGGCGCGGCGAGGGGCAAGCCCCGGACGACGACCAGCACTACTCGCTGGGGTTCGAGCAGCCGCTGGGCGACCTGACCGCGCGGGCCTATCTCACCCATGCCGAGGGGCAGCAGTACCACTACCGCGGCCTGAACTACGATCAGGCCACGGATCTGTCCGAGTGGCGCAACTACGACTACTCCGACGACCCGGCCGACCTGCAGGACTACTATCGTCACAACCGCCAGGATTTCGATAACTGGGCGCTGCTGAGCCAGTTCGAATACCGCTTCAACCCCGACACGACGCTGACGCTGACGCCGTTCTACTCCAAGGAGGAGGGTTACTACCTGTCCGCCACCACCAGTCCGGGCAAGGTACGCAAGTGGCTGATCGATCACGAGACCAAGGGGATTCGGGCGGATATCGCCACCCGCTATGAGCAGGGTGAGATCAAGGCCGGCTACCAGTACACGACGATGGCGCCGCCGGGACCGCCGACGGCCTGGAAGATGTACAAGGCCGATGCCAACGGTAACCTGAGCTTCGCCGCCTGGTCGCTGCTGGCCGATGTCACCGAGGACCACACCTTCAACAACTTCTACCTGATGGGCAGCCGCGAGATGGGGGCATTGACCCTGGAGGGCGGGCTGCGCTACATGGTCGAGACCATGCCGAGCCTGGCGTTCTACGACAAGACCGGTATCGGCGATGTCTCCTACAGCGAGGCGCTGGCGCAGTCCAGCGGCATCATCGACGGCGGCGAGGTCAGCGGCGACGACCTGGATGCCTGGTTGCCCTACGCGGCGCTGACCTACGCGCTCAATCCCGAGCTGGAGCTGCGCGCCGCGGTCGGTCGCAGCGTGGGGGCCCCGGCGCTGTCGGCCTGGATCCAGTACCAGAGCTACTACTCCGCCTTCACCGCCGCCGGCGTCACCGCCCAGGACATGATGAAGGGGATGGAGCTGGAGACCAGCAACAACCTGGACCTGAGCCTGCGCTGGGAGACCGAAAGCTTCTACCTGGAGCCGACGCTGTTTTACGCCGACTTCAGCAACCGCTCCGTGACCTTCTACGATCCGGCGGTGGGGGTCTCCTATCCGCAGAGTGTGGGCGACGGCCATCAACTGGGTGCCCAGCTGGCGGCGGGCTGGTTCCCGCGCAGCGATCTGGAGCTGTTCGGCAGCGCTTCCTACACCCGCGCGGTGTTCGACAAGAACCTGCTGACCGCCGGCGGTGCGACGCTGGAGGTGAAGGGTAACCAGCTGCCCGATGTGCCGCTGTGGATGGCCAATCTGGGGCTGCGCTGGAAACACGGCAGCTATTCGCTGTCGCCGGTGCTGCGCTTCGTCGGCAGCCGCTATGCCGACTCGGCCCACACCGAGAAGGTCGACGATTACGCCACGCTGGACCTGCGCGGCGGCTACCGGGTACCCACCGCCGGCGGCGAACTGGAGCTGTCGCTGGCGGCGGTCAACCTGTTCGACAAGGAGTATATCGGCCGCATCAATGCCGGCGACGTGCAGAACGCCGGTGGCTACACCTACTATCCGGGCGCACCGCGTACCTTCGTGGCCAGCGTCAGCTACCGCTTCTGAGCGCATCTCCCCGGCCCCGTGCCGGGGAGCTTGAGCGGCTCGCGGCGGGCTGGGGAAAGCCGCTACAATGGCAGTAATCTTCGCCGCCGATGCCGAGCCGCCCATGACCCAAGCCAACAACCAGCCCTTCTATCAGCTTACCCCCGATACCGTGATCGACGCGGTCGAATCCCAGGGCTATATCAGCGACGGTCGCATCCTGGCCCTGAATAGCTACGAAAACCGGGTTTACCAGGTCGGTATCGATGAGGCGCAGCCGATCATCGCCAAGTTTTACCGTCCCGGGCGCTGGAGCGATGCGCAGATCCTCGAGGAGCACCAGTTCTGCTTCGAGCTGGTGGAGCAGGAGTTGCCGGTGGTGGCACCGTTGCGCAACGCCGCCGGAGAGAGCCTGTTCCACTTCGCCGGCGAGGGCTACGAGTACCGCTTTGCGCTCTATCCGCGCCGTGGCGGCCGCGCCCCGGAGCTGGACGACCCGGACCACCTGTACCAGCTCGGCCATACCCTGGGTCGGATCCACCTGGTCGGCGCCATGCATCCGTTCACGGCACGCCCGACGCTGGACGTGCAGAGCTATGGTTACGACAGCGTGGCGCTGATCAGCCGCGATTTCATTCCCGCGTCGCTGCGGCCGGCCTATGAGACGCTGAGCAGCGATCTGCTGAAAGCGGTGGAGCAGGCGTTCCGCGACGCCGACGGGGTGCGCCTGATCCGCACCCACGGCGATTGCCATGGCGGCAATATCCTGTGGCGTGACGATACCCCTAACTTCGTCGATTTCGACGACTCGCGCATGGCGCCGGCGATCCAGGATTTGTGGATGCTGCTGACCGGTGAGCGCAGCGCACAGGAGTTGCAGCTGTCGGAAGTGCTGGCCGGCTACAACGAGTTCGCCGACTTCAACCCGCGCGAACTGCACCTGGTGGAGGCGCTGCGTACGCTGCGGATGCTGCACTACAGCGCCTGGCTGGCGCGGCGCTGGGAGGACCCGGCGTTCCCGCGCGCGTTCTCCTGGTTCAACACCGAGCGCTACTGGGGCGAACACCTGCTGCAGCTGCGCGAGCAGTTCGCCCATCTGCAGGAGCCGCCGCTGGCGCTGCTCTGAGCCGTGCCCACTCCCTGCCCGGCGGTTTGGTGTCGACGTGTCGCGTCGACGCCGCCGTTGCCGTCAACTCAGCCCAGGCGGCTGACGATCAGCGCCGCGTTGACGCCGCCGAATCCGAAGCCGTTGCACAGGGCGTGCTCCACCGGCTGCTGGCGCGCCACGTTGGGGACGAAGTCCAGCTCCTCGGCGCCGGCATCGGCGTGTTCGAAGTTCAGCGTCGGCGGCAGCATCCCCTGCATCACCGCCAGCGCGGTGAAGATGCTCTCGACGCCGCCGGCGGCGCCGAGCAGATGGCCGGTGGCGGATTTGGTCGAGGAGATCGGGATCTGCGGCAGATCGGCGCCGAACAGGTTGCGCAGGGCGGCGATCTCGGCGTTGTCGCCCACCGGGGTGGAGGTGGCGTGGGCGTTGATGTAGCCGATCTCCGCCGGCTGCAGGCCCGCCATCCGCAGCGCGGCACGCATCGCCGCGGCGGCGCCGGCACCGTCCTCCGGACCCGAGGTGATATGGTAGGCGTCGGCACTGGTGCCGTAGCCGCTAAGGATCGCCAGCGGTTTGGCGCCGCGCTGGAGGGCATGGTCGAGGGTCTCGATCACCATCAGCCCCGAGCCCTCGCCCATGACGAAGCCGCTACGGGCATGGTCGAACGGACGCGAGGCGCGCTGTGGCTGCTCACGTTCGGTGGACAGCGCCTTGAGGGCGTGGAAGCCGGCCAGCGACAGCGGATCGACGCAGGCCTCGGCACCGCCGACCAGCGCCACCTCCGCTTCGCCGCTGCGGATCAGGCGCATGCCGTCGCCGATCGCCTGGATGCCGGCGGCACAGGCGGTCACCGGACAGCCGATCGGGCCCTTGAAACCGTAGCGGATGGTGAGGTTGCCGGCGGCCAGGTTGGCCAGGAAGGCGGGTACGGTAAACGGTGACAGACGCTTGTAACCGCGATCGCGTAGGGTGTTCTGCGCCTCGGTGATGGTGGTGAAGCCGCCGATGCCGGTGGAGACGATGGTGGCGGTGGCGAGTTGCTCCGCTTCGCTGTGCGGAAACCACTGGGCCTGCTCCAGCGCCTGCTGGGCGGCAGCGAGGGCGTACAGGGTGAAGCGGTCGAGGCGCTTGCGCTCTTTCGGATCGGCGACCTGGGCGACATCGAAGCCCGCTGCGGGGT
Organism: Marinobacterium sp.; assembly: GCA_003250495.1. GTDB lineage: Bacteria > Pseudomonadota > Gammaproteobacteria > Pseudomonadales > Balneatricaceae > Marinobacterium_D. The sequence continues at coordinate 6,057 of QKGH01000272.1, read as the reverse complement.
CCTGCTCCAGGGTGGGCACCAGGCCGGCGATATGCACCGGGCCGTCGCTGGTGTCGAAACGGTCGATCAGGCCGATGCCGGAGCGCCCGGCCAGCAGGCGCTCCCAGACCGGCTTGACGCCGCAGCCCAGCGGACTAATGATGCCCATTCCGGTCACTACGATAGGTGAGTTCATGGCTGTCCTGCTGTCGGTTACGGATGAGCGTCAACCATAGAGCCGGGCAACATATGATCAAGATAATATTTTGAAGAGGGACGGCTGATGCCTTATTCAAAAACGCACAAGGAGAGATCGAAGGCCCGTATCATCCAGTCGGCCACGGAGCTGTTCTGTCGCTACGGTTTCGACAAGGTCACCATCGGCCAGATCATGCAGCTGGCCAAGCTGACCCATGGTGCTTTCTACGCCCACTTCGAATCCAAGGAGGCGCTCTACAGCGCCTCGTTCCTGGATATCCTGCGCTCCAGCCGCGTAGCCCGGCTGGTCAAGGGGCCGCTGTCGGTGAAACACCTGACCGCGCTGGTGACCCACTACTGGAACCTGCGCGAGGCGGTGCAGAGAAACCGCCCCGGGCCGGAGACGATCCTGTTCAACGAGCTCGGCACCGACAACCCGGAGATCCGCAAGCTGTTCGAAAGCTCCTACGAGAATATCCGCCGCATGCTGGAGAAGCGGATCATCGCCCTCGGCAAGCTGAAGCAGATTCCGTTCAACGAGGGGCGCGAGGCGGCGGGCGAGAAGTCCCGCGCCATCCTCGCTTCGCTGGTGGGGGCGGTGGCGATCGCTAAGAGCATCCCGCAGGAGGAGGAGCGGCAGCGGATCCTGGAGGCGGCGCAGAAGCAGATTCTGCTGACCCTGGGGGTGACGGAGATGCCGACGTCGCGCTGAGGGCGCTGCCGCCCGGGATTACAGGCGGCGGGCGCGGAATTTCTTACCCTTGATGGTGCGCTCGCGCAGCGTCTCCAGGGCCTGGTTGGCGACGGCGCGGCGCACCGCGACCCAGGTGGTGAAATCGCTCAGCGTGATCTGGCCGATGTCGTCGGCGCTGAGACCGCCGCCGACGGTCAGCGCCCCGACGATGTCGCCGGGACGCAGTTTGTTCTTGCGCCCGCCGGCAATGGCGATGGTCAGCATCGCCGGCTTCTCCGGCACCACCCCCTGCTCCGGTGCCGGCAGGCTGTCGATGCGGCTCATCGGCTGCTCCAGGTCCGCCTCGATTCGCTCCAGCTTGATGCCATCCTTCGGTCCGGCCAGGCTGATCGCCAGCCCTTCGCGCCCGGCCCGGCCGGTGCGGCCGATACGGTGGGTGTAGACCGCCGGATCGCGCGGCAGGTCGACGTTGATCACCAGGTCCACGCTGTCGATATCCAGCCCCCGCGCCGCCACGTCGGTGGCGATCAGCAGGTGCGCGCTGCCGTTGGTGAACTGCACCAGGGTCTGGTCGCGGTCGCGCTGCTCCAGCTCGCCGTGCAGCGTCAGCGCGCGGTAACCGGCGGTTTTCAACGCCTGGGCGATATCCATGCAGTGCTGGCGCGTGTTGCAGAACAGCACCGCGGCCTCCGGCCGATGCCGCTGCAGCAGGGCGATCAGCGCCTCGGCCTTGTCGGCATCGTCGCAGGCGTACACCGACTGGGCGATCTTCGGTTTGCTCTGCGTGCTCTCCACCTGCACCCGCTGCGGGGTGCGCTGGTAATCGCGGCTCAGGGCGTCGATATTGGGCGGGTAGGTGGCGGAGAACAGCAGTGTCTGGCGCTCCAACGGCGTCATCGCAATGATCTGGCCGATATCCTCGGCGAACCCCATATCCAGCATCCGGTCCGCCTCATCCAGCACCAGCGTGTTGACCCGCTCGAGCAGCAGCGTACCCTTGCGCAGATGGTCGCGGATCCGCCCCGGGGTACCGACGACGATGTGGGCGCCATGTTCCAGCGAGCCGATCTGCGGCCCGATCGGCATGCCGCCGCACAGCGTCAGCACCTTGATGTTGTCCAGGTAGCGTGCCAGGCGGCGCAGTTCCGCCGCCACCTGGGTCGCCAGTTCACGGGTCGGACAGAGCACCAGGGACTGTACCTCGAAGCGCGCCGGTTGCAGTCGTTCGAGCAGGCCGATGCCGAACGCGGCGGTCTTGCCGCTGCCGGTCTGGGCCTGGGCGATCAGGTCCTGGCCGGCGAGCAGGATCGGCAGGCTCTGCTGCTGGATCGGCGTCATCTGCAGGTAGCCGAGGCTGTTCAGGTTGCGGATCTGCGCCGCCGGCAGCGGCAGGGTGTCGAAAGCGGTCACTGAGGTTTGGCTCACGGGAGTTCCGGATCGGGGTTGGGAGAGGTCGGTAACGGGTGTCGTCCCGCCAAAGGGCGGCAGTATAGCAGACGGCGGCGGGGACTGAACCGCGCCGGCGGCGGCCTGTCGTAATAGCGCTTGGCGCGTCGTGCGGCGAGGTCGCGGGTGTCTTTTTCATAATCGAGGGGTAGTGGATGATGGTCAAACGCTGGGTATTGGCGGCGTGTGTCGCGGTGCTGGCACCGGTGGCGGTGGCGGGGGGCGCGACCGACGATGCCATCGAGTTCCGCCAGGGGGTGTTCCGCGCGCTGGAGTGGAACTTCAAGGAGATGGGCGCCATGGTGCAGGGGCGTAAAGCGTTCGATGCCGAGCGCTTTGCGCTGCAGGCGCAACGGGTGGCGGCACTGGCGCAGATGCCGGGCGAGGGCTTTATCAAAGGCAGTGAAAAGGGTGACGAGGTACAGACCCGGGCCGGCGCCAAACTCTGGTACCAGCGCGAACATTTCGATCGCCTGCTGCAGCAACTGGCCGAACGCAGCGCCGAACTGGCGGTACAGGCGGCGCAGCAGCCGGGGCGCGATGCGCTGCGACCCTATTTCGCCAAGGTGGCACAGACCTGCAAGGGCTGCCACGACGACTACCGCGAGCGCTTCTGATCCCGGGGGGCGCTGGGGCCGAGGGTCTCAGCGCGGCGGGTCGACCTGCTGCGCGTTGCTGGCGTTGACCCGGAACCAGCCCGCGATGCTGTAGCGGTCGCTGGCGGCGGGCAGCACCTCGTGCGGAAAGCGGTCGCTGAGGAAGATCGCCAGGGTGCCGGCGTTTGGCGTCACGCGGGCGATCGGTTGGTCGCCCCGCTCCGGGTACAGCAGCAGCTCGCCGCCCTGCTCGGCGGACCAGTCCGGGTTCAGGTAGAACACCGTGGTCAGGATACGGTTGGTCTGGCCGCGGAAGGCATCCAGATGGCGTTGGTAGAACGCGCCCGGGGCGTAGTGGGCGAAGTGCGCCTCGTAGTCGAACAGACCCATGAACAGGCGCCGGTTGATGCCGCTGCGTAGCCCCTCCATCCACTGCAGGTAGCCGGTTTCGGCAGTATCCTCCCCCTCCAGCCAGTGGATACGGTCGCGGCGGACCTCGCCGTTCAGCTGCAGCGACTGCTCACGCCCCACGCCGGCGCGCTGGAACTGGTCTTCCCGCAGCTGGTTTATGCGGCGGTACAGCGCTTCGGTCAGTGCCTCGGGCAGGGCCTGTTCGAGCAGCAGATAGCCGCCTTCGGCCAGCGCATCGGCAATGCGGTCGTAGAGCGTTTCGTAGTCGATGGGAGCTGTCACTCGGTGGTCTCCGACAGGGGCGCGCGGCGCTTCTGGGCGGCACAAGGGGGTGCGATTGTATAGACCGAATTCGTATGTCAGTCACGTTATTTTTGTTCAACCGTTTCGTGGCGATAAGCCCCGAGCGATCGGCTGGCCCATGGAGCCAGGGCGCTGCGCGAGTTTTCCGTACGCAGGTCGGACAAAAGGTTTGCGACGGTCCCGGAGCGATGGCATGCTTGCGCGAAAATTTACCCTTATCTCCATGCAACTGGAGCGAATCCCTTACATCGGAGGTCAGCGTGATACGTAATGCCGTCGCTATTTTTCTGACCACCCTGGTTAGCACCGCGGCGCTGGCCGCCGAACCGAAACCGGTTACGCTGCAGGTGAAGGCGTCGGCCTACAACTCCGCGCCCGAGCGAGCCAATACCCGGCCGGCACTGGGCGCCTGGGGCGATCGACTCAAACCCGGCATGAAAGTGATCGCGGTATCGGAAGATCTGCTGGCCGACGGTCTGGAATATGGCGCCGAAGTGCGGATTCAGGGGCTTAGCGACCGCTACGTGGTGATGGACCGGATGCACCCGCGTTGGGAGCGCAAGATCGATATCTACATGGGCGACGATCGTAACGCGGCGCTGCGCTGGGGCGTGCGTGACGTGAAGATCATCTATACCCCCTCCCGTCCCGGTATCTGAGCGCTGCCGGCAGGCACGAAAAACCCGGCCAAATCGCCGGGTTTTTGGTTTTCTGGCGTCGGTTACAGCAAGCCCAAGGCGCGGGCGTGATGGCGCAGGTGATCGCCGATAAAGGTGGCGATGAAGAAGTAACTGTGGTCGTAGCCCGGCTGCAGGCGTAGCTGCAGCGGGTGTCCGGCCTGCTCGCAGGCGGCCTGCAACGCTTCCGGTTTCAGCTGCTCGGCGAGGAAGCCGTCCGCTTCGCCCTGGTCCACCAGCAGCGGCAGGCGCTCACTGGCGTTGGCGATCAGTTCGCAGCTGTCCCAGGCTTTCCAGCGCTCGCGATCGCTGCCGAGATATCCCCCGAGCGCTTTCTGTCCCCAGGGGCAGTCGAGCGGATGGACGATGGGGGAGAACGCGGACACCGAGCGGTAGCGACCCGGGTTCTTCAATGCACAGATCAGCGCGCCGTGGCCGCCCATGGAGTGGCCGCTGATGGAGCGTTGGTCGGTGACCGGGAAGTGCTGCTCGATCAGTGCCGGCAGCTCCGCCGTGACATAGTCGTACATGCGGTAGTGGGCCGACCAGGGGGCCTCGGTGGCGTTGACGTAGAAGCCCGCGCCGGAGCCGAAATCGTAGGCGTCATGCTCGCCGGGCAGGTCGGTGCCGCGCGGGCTGGTGTCGGGGCAGACGATCGCCATCCCCAGCTCGGCCGCGAGGCGCTGCGCGCCGGCCTTTTGCATGAAGTTCTCGTCGGTGCAGGTGAGGCCCGACAGCCAGTACAGGACCGGAACCGGCGTGCTCTGTGCCTGCGGTGGCAGGTAGATGGCGAAGATCATCTCGGTGCCGGTACTGCTGGAGTGGTGCTTGTAGCGTTTGAGCCAGCCGTCGAAGCATTTGTTGCAGGACAGCAGCTCGGGGGTTGCGGGTGACGCTGACATGGGAAATCTCCTTGAAGCGATCGTCCTTTGCGTGGGCTTGCTGGACGTGGTCCGCGAATACATCGGCTCGGGGTCCGGGTGATCGAGGTGACGCTATATCCGCTATCCGCCCAGCGACACGCCGTGAATCCATCCCTGGAGGCTCTCCAACGCCATCCCTGGCGTTGGAAGGTCGCTGTGCGGATAACGGATATGCTCTGCCGGGGCTGTGCTAGCGGCACCACAATGCAAAACGAGAAGGCTGCGAACTTCGTTGGCTGACCGTCTGCCGCCAGGGATGGCGGCAGCGAGCCCCCAGGGATGGGTTTACGGCGTGTCAGACAGCGGAGTTCACCGCCTTCCGTGGCACCTCTGTTCGGGCAATACCCGGAACCGCGATCAGAACAGAATCACCGAACGGATGCTTTCGCCCTCATGCATCAGGTCGAACGCCTTGTTGATATCCTCCAGCCCCATGGTGTGGGTGATGAACGGATCGATCTCGATCTTGCCGTTCATGTAGTCCTCGACGTAGCCCGGCAGCTGGCTGCGGCCCTTGACGCCACCGAAGGCGGAACCTTTCCACACGCGACCGGTGACCAGCTGGAACGGACGGGTGGAGATCTCCTGGCCGGCACCGGCGACACCGATGATGACCGACTCGCCCCAGCCCTTATGGCAGCACTCCAGCGCCTGGCGCATCACCTGCACGTTACCGATGCACTCGAAGGAGTAATCGACACCGCCGTCGGTCATGTCGACGATCACCTGCTGGATCGGATCGGAGAAGTTTTTCGGGTTGATGCAGTCGGTGGCACCGAACTGCTTGGCCATCTCGAACTTGGATTCGTTGATGTCGATGGCGATGATGC
>QKGH01000360.1 GCA_003250495.1 Marinobacterium sp. | reverse complement strand
CTACGGCCAGCAGCGCCGGCTCGACCTGGCGCTGGCACTGGTCGGTTCGCCCAGCGTACTGCTGCTCGACGAACCGATGGCCGGTCTGACCGTCACCGAATCGCGCGATCTGGCCGACCATCTGCAGCGGCTGGCGCAGCAGCGCGGCGTGACCGTGCTGCTGGTGGAGCACGATATGGAGATCGTGTTCGGTATCTGCGACAGCGTCACCGTGCTGGAGCTGGGGCGTCTGCTGGCGCAGGGCACACCGGACCAGGTGCGCCGCAATCCGAAAGTCCGTGAAGCCTATCTGGGGAGTGCCGCATGAATCCGCTGCTGTCGTTCGACAACGTCAACGCCTATTACGGCAACGCCCATATCCTGCATAACTTCTCGCTCGACGTGCACGCGGGCGAAAGCCTGGCGCTGATCGGGCGCAACGGGGTAGGTAAGACCACTTTCGTCAATGCGCTGCTCGGTCAAGCCAAGGTCCGCAGCGGCAGCATCGCCCTCGGTGAGCGCAAGCGCAGCCAGTGGCGCGCTTACCAGGCCGCCGGTGCCGGCATCATGATCGTGCCGCAGGGGCGCTGCATTATTGCCAACCTCAGTGTCGAGGAGAATTTGCTGCTGGGGGCTGCGGTGCGTCGTCCAGGCCCCTGGACCGTGGAGCGTATCTACCAGCTGTTCCCGATCCTGCGCGAACGCGCCCATACGCCGGGTACCGCGCTGTCCGGCGGCCAGCAGCAGATGCTGGCGATCGGTCGGGCGTTGATGGGCAACCCGCAGTTGATGATCCTCGACGAGCCCACCGAGGGGCTGGCACCGGTCATCGTCGATCAGCTGGGCGAGATCATTCGCCAGGTCAACGCACAGGGCACGGCGATCCTGCTGATCGAGCAGAACCTGCATCTGGTGGCGAACGTATCGAAACGCTACTTCGCCGTCGAGAAGGGGGCCGTCATCGCCACTGGCGCGGTGGACCCGGCTGCCATCGACCAGTTGCAGCAGTTCGTCGTGGTCTGACGTTTTTCCCACTCCAAGCGTTTTTCAGGGCGCAGCGGCATGCGCCCGGGGTACCCCTATGCCGCAAACAATAAATCTAATGTGAGAGGTGGTTATGAAAAGAAGAGATCTGCTCGCCGGTGCGGTGCTGTCCGCGATGCTGGGCAGCCTGGCCCTGCCGGCGTTTGCCGCCGCTGGCGAGCCGCTACGGATCGGCGCGGTGTCCTCGTTGTCCGGCGTGTTCGAACAGCAGGGGCAGGAGGTGCTGCGCGGCATCCAGTTCGCCATCGACGAGGCCAACGCTAACGGTGGCGTCGACGGGCGCAAGGTGGAGGTGGAGATCGCCGATGATGAAAGCACCCCGGACGGCGGTCGTCGTAGTGCCGAGAAACTGGCACGCCAGGGCTACAACCTGCTGATCGGGCCGATCTCGTCGTCGATCTCGCTGACACTGGCACAGAACCTGAAACGCTGGGACGCGATGTACGTGGCGGTGGCGAGCAAGCTCGATGCGCTGACCGGCCAATCCTGCAACGCGCGCATGTTCCGCACCAACCACTCCGATCGCATGGACCTGGCGATGATGAAGGAGTGGATGGCGAGTGTGGACGAGAAACGCTTTGCGATCATCGCCGCCGATTACACCTGGGGCCACGGTTCGGCGGAGTTCTTCGAGAAGACCGCCAAGGAGCTGGGCAAGGAGGTGAAAGTCACCCTCTATGCCGCGATGGGCACCAAGGACTTCGCCCCCTACATCGCCCAGCTGCGCGATGCCGACGTGGACGCCATCTGGGTGGCGATGGTGGGGCGCGATGCGATCTCCTTCGTCAAGCAGGCGGATACCTTCGGCCTGACCTCCAAGCGCCTGATCGGCCACGCGCTGATCTTCAACTACCTGGTCAACGCCACCGGGACGGCCACGTCGGGGGTGTGGGGCAACATCGGCTATGGCGCCGAGATCGACACCCCGAAAAACCAGGCCTTCGTCGCCGGCTGGCAGGCGAAGTTCGGCCGCGTGCCGACCGAGAACGAAGGCCAGGCCTATAACGGTGTGCAGGCGATCTTCGAAGGGGTGCGCCTGGCCGGCAGCACTGCTCCCGACGCTGTCGCCAAGGCCCTGGCCGGCGCTCGCTACGAGACCATCTACGGTCCGGCCCGGATGCGCGCCGGCGATCATCAGCTGGAGATCCCCAACTACATCGGCCGGGTCAAGGAGATAGACGGGGTACTGCGCCCGGTTGTAGAGCAGAGTTACCCGGCAGCGCTGTATGCCACGCCGTCGCCGGAGTGTGCCCTGTAACGCCGTTTGTACCCGTTCCACCACCGAGCAGCAGCGCTCCCCGGTAGGGGGGAGCGCTCTTTAGGTACAGGACGTACGTATGCCGCGGAGCACAGGGATGTGCGAGAGCGGCGATATCCATCACAAATACAGCAATAACAACAAGGAAATACTGTATGAACAACATGTCACACAAGGTGGCTGCGGCCCTGCTTTTGTCCGGCGTCTGTGCCCAGGCCAGCGCGCTCGATCTGGGAAACTACAACGGTACCCAGTTCAGCGTCGGCGGTTACATCAAGGGGCAGGGAGTGTTTTCCAATCCCGATGACGGCGACAGCCGTTTCGACGGCACCGCCCGCCAGTCGCGCATCAACTTCGCCACCGCCCGTAGCGTTGAGGGGCACAGCCTGAAGGGGTTGATCGAGGGGGATTTCTACGGCGGTAACGCCAGCGGTACCACCTACGACTGGCGACTGCGTCACGCCTACATCAAGGTCGACGACCTGACTATCGGTCAGACCTGGTCCGGGCAGTTCCTCGGCAAGATGGCCAACGACATCATCGACTTCGCCGCCGCCGACCGCGGTACGCTGGCCTACGGCAACCCGCGCATGACGCTGGTGCACTACGAGCTGGGCGGGGCCCGTTTCTCGTTCCAGGATCCGATCTATGACGATGCCGATATGCCGGACATGGTGTTCAACTACCGCTATACCGCCGCCAGCGGAAACGTGCTGGGTGCGCTGCTGTCGGTGCGCGAGATTGAGAACGACGAAGTGGCCGCCGGTATCGCGCTGGCCGGCAAGCTGATGCTGGGACGCGACGATATCCGTTTCAATGCTCATTACGGCGAGGGGTTGGCGGCGTTTACCGGCATCGGCAGCGATGTCAGCGCCGAGGACTCCATCGACCAGTTCGGCTTCAACCTGGCCTACCGTCATCTGTGGAGCGACAAGCTGCGCAGTAGCGTGCAGTACACCCAGACCGAGGTCGACGATGCCAGCGACACCGAATACCAGTCAGTGCATGCCAACCTGATCTATAACCTGATTCCGGAATTGGAGTTCGGTATCGAGTGGCGTAAATATGAGTTGACGCCGGATGCCGCGTATAACGGCCAGCAGATCGAGCTGATGGCCAAGTACAGTTTCTAACAGTACTAACCCGCTTGGCCTCTACCCTTGCAGCCCGGATATCCCCTTCTTCGGGCTGCTTTTTAAACTTGTTTACACCAATAGGCAGCGTTTGAACGGCATACCTCGTGTGCGTAACGGCTTACCTTCCGCACTTTCTTTAATAGCGCGCTTCAGTCGGTCTGAGACGAAAATACGTCGTCGAATAGAGGTATCCATCCATAGATCCAGGTCGCCAGCGGGTTCCGGGTGGATAGCCAGGCTCTCGGAATCACTGTCAGTCAACCAGAATGAAGTTCCTTCTATCAGCGTAATTCCGCTGGACTGCTCCGGCACAAAACAGTGTCTATTTTCGGCAATATTGAGCAGGTAGTACTG
>QKGH01000435.1 GCA_003250495.1 Marinobacterium sp. | reverse complement strand
AGCGAGGGCAGGTTGTCGATGGCGATCCACAGGCAGCCGAGGATACCGAGCATGCCGCCCGCCGGCGCCAGGCGGGTGCGCCACAGCGACTGTTGACCGCCTTGGCGGTAGAAGAAAGTGATCACCGCGGCGCAGGTCAGCGACAGGATGACCATATAGCCCAGGGTGCCGGCCATGGCGCCCCAGGCGTAGATCTGGTTGACCGGGTCGGCGCCGATCAGGATCAGTACGGCGAAGGCGACGCTGGAGAACAGCGTCAGTACGAATGACGACACATGGGGCGAGCCGTGGTCGGGATGCACATCGGCCAGACGGTTGCTGAGGACGCCGAAGCGGCCCAGGGTGTACTGGTAGCGCACGACGATGTTGTGCAGCGACAGCGCGCAGGCGAACAGGCTGGTGATCAGCAGCACCTGCATCAGATCCATCGCGACGCTGCCGAGATAACGCTCGGTCAGGGCCAGGTAGAGATCCGCCCCGTGGGCTTCGACATAGCTGTCGATATTACCGCTGCCGATGGCGCTGACTTCGCACCACATCGAGATGACGTAGAACAGGCCGACGATAATGACCGCGGTATAGGTCGCGCGGGGGATGGTACGCTCCGGGTCGCGCGCCTCTTCGCGGTAGATGACGGTGGACTCGAAGCCGATGAAGCTGAAGATGGCGAACAGGATACCGAGGCCCGGCGATCCTGAGATGATATTGGACAGCTCAAACGGAGCGCTTTCCATCCCGCTGGGACCCTTTTCGATGAACACGGCGATATTGACCAAGATCACCACGGCGATCTCCAGCACCAGCGCAATGGCGAGGAACTTGGAGCTGAGCTCGATATCGCGATAGCCCAAGTAAGCGATGATGGCTACCGTTGCCAGCGAATAGACCCACCAGGGCAGGCTGATGCCGGAAAAGTCGCTGACCGCCTCGGCGAGGGCATAACCGATGAACGCCTCCAGCGCCAGCAGGATCAGCGCGTAGGAGACCACCGCCAGCGTGGCCGAGCCGAGCCCGATCGAGCGCCCCAACCCCTTCTGGATATAGGCGTAGAAGGCGCCGGCGTTGCTGATGTATTTGGACATCGCCACGAACCCGGCGGTGAACAGGAACATGATCACCGCGGCGATCAGCGCATCGACGGGTGCCGACACCCCGTTACCCAGCATGATGATCAACGGCGAGTTGGCCACCATGACCGTCAATGGGGCGGCGGTGGCGACGACCATCAGTACGATGGATGCGACGCCCAGCGACCCTTTCAGTCCACTTGCTTGTGTCTCTTGCATGGAAAACCTCCGTAAGTCTTGGATAACTTTCGCAGGGGGCAGGCTGTCGAAAGGTTGAAAAAATTATCGGAGGCGCGGCGCGGCGCAGACTTGTTCGCGGAGCACAACTTCTTGTGATTGGATGACAGGCGGCTGTATCAGAAGGGGGCGAAGCGCACAGCTTTGGTGCTGGATTCCGCCTGATTGGGGGCCAGGAAGAGCGATTTCAGGCCGCTGGCATACGGGTTGCTTGATTTGAATCAATGTAATTGATCGAAGGGTTTGACCATGAGGTACGCCGCTGCCTATGACGCCCTGCCCCGTTCCGCGACCGTACTGGCGACGGTGGCATCGGGGTTCGCTTCATTTACCGGAACCCAGGGGGTCGATGTCGAGGATATCTTCGACCGCTCGGCACTGAATCCCGATATCCTCAAAGATCCCAACCGCCCAATCGCGCTGCACTCCTTCCTGAACGCGCTGGATACGGCGGCGAGGATTACCGGCAACGACAATTTCGGTCTCTGGCTGGGAAGCCAGTTTCGGCCGGAATACCTGGGGCTGTGGGGCTATATCGGTCTCTCCTCGGCGACGCTGGGCGATGCCCTGGCCAATATGGTCCGCTATTTCCCCTATTTCCAGCGCCAGAGCGCGCTGAAGCTGACTCCCTATCGGGGCAAGCTGCGGCTGGAGTACCACCTGTTCGACGGCGCCATCATCAGCCGCCGTCATGATGCCGAGTTGACGCTGGGGGTGCTGCGCAACGTGATGCGGCGGGCGCTCGGCGAGCAGTGGGGGCCGATTGAGGTCCACTTCACCCATGCCCAGCCCGAAGGCTGGCGCGATCATGCCAAGGTGTTCCGCAGCGAGGCGCTGTTCAACCAGGAATCCAATGCCATCGTGTTCAGCCCCTCCGAGCTGACCCGGAGCATGCCCGGTGCCGACCTGCAGCTGTTGCTGGTGATGCAGCAGAGCCTGATGCTGCTGAACGACTCCAGCCAGGTGCAGAGCAGCGTGGCGGACCGGGTACGGGCGGAGATCGTTGAGCTGATCCATGGCGGTTGTCCCCGCCTGGAGAGCGTGGCGGAACGGCTGAACGTACCGAGCTGGACGCTGAGCCGACAGCTCAAGTGTGAGGGGCAGAGCTTTTCGGCACTGATCGAAAGCTCGCGCCGCGACCTGGCCTGCCACTACCTGCAACAGACATCGCTGAGCATCTCCCGCTTGGCGGAGGTGCTGGGGTACACCGAAACCTCCAGCTTCACCCATGCCTTTCAGCGTTGGTTCGGACAGTCGCCACGGCAGTGGCGTGACGACCGGCGCGGCGGCTCCTGAAGATCCCGCTCACCACCGGCCAACGTTCAGCACATTCGGTCAGTAGCCGCGGGCGAAATCCACCGCTTCCGGCAGGCAGCCGGCACACAGATAGTGTTCCAGGTTATCGCAGGCGATACGGCTGGCGCTGGCGAAATCGGTGGGGCCGGAGATATGCGGCAGCAGCGTGATGGCGGGGTGGTCCCAGAGCGGGCTGTCTGCCGGCAGCGGTTCCGTGTCGAACACGTCGAGCACGGCGTGGGACAGGTGACCGCTATCCAGTGCCTGCCGCAGCGCGGCGTAATCCATCGTGCCGGCACGACCGAAGTTGATCAGTGCGGCGCCCGGTTTACATTGGGCCAGGCGCTCGGCGTCGAGCAGGCCGGCGGTGTCCGGCGTCAGCGGCAGCAGGTTGACCAGAATATCGCACTGGCCCAGTAGCTCCGACAGGCGTTCGAGGCCGGCATGGTGCTGCACGCCGTCGATCTGGCTGGCGCTGCGTGACCAGCTGGATAGCGCATAGCCGTTGGCGCGCAACCGCTCCAGTGCCGCCCGTCCCAGGTTGCCGGTGCCGAGTACTCCGACGCGGCACTTGGCCGGAGCCCGGTACAGGTGCTGCTGCCAGCGATGCTCACGCTGCTGACGCAGGTAGGCGGGCATGTCGCGCTGCAGATACAGGGTCCAGGCCAGTACCGCCTCGGCCATTACCCGCGCCAGCTCCGGATCGGTCATGCGTACCACGGCGATGTTGGCCAGCTCCGGCATCTTCATCATCTTCTCGACCCCGGCCCACAGGCTCTGCACCCAGACCAGGGCAGGGAAGCGGCGCAGCTCCGCCGGCGTCGGGTTAGCGACGATGGCGTACTGCAGATCGCGGGCATCGCGGTCGGCGATCTGCCGGGAGGGTCGCAGTTCGATCGCTACCGGCAGTGACTGCAGCGCGGCGGTCAGGGTGTGCAGCCAGATACGCTCCTCTTCCGGGTCGATATCGGCAATAAACGGGATCAGCATCGCGGGACTCTATTGGTTTCTGGGGCAGTTGCAGGATTGGCTTCAGTATCGGTTGCAGTATCGGTTTCAGTGGTTGTAGATCTCTGCGCGGTCGCGGAACCCCTTGCACTCGATCGGGTTGCCGAACGGATCGCGGAAAAACATCGTGTACTGCTCGCCGGGCTGGCCTGCGAAACGCCGTGTC
>QKGH01000315.1 GCA_003250495.1 Marinobacterium sp. | reverse complement strand
CCGCGATCGTCCAGAGCAGCACCCGGCCGAATCCGGTGTTGGCATGGTTGCCCATCACCTTGCGCGACGAAGTCAGATAGATTTGCAGAAAGATCGTCCAGGGCAACTGCACACTGAGCAGAATCTGCGAGACGATCAGGCCCCGGAACGGATCTCTGACCAGCAGGATGGCCAGCACCCCGATCGAAAGCGTCGCGATGATGCCTAGGCGGGTGTGGGGATCGTTGCTGTTGAACGGTTCCCGGTAGATGCCGGCGACGATGCTCCCCCCGGCCATGCCGGCAGTCGCCGCCGAAGCGACGCCGGCAAGCAGCAGGGCCAGCGCAAAGACCAGGGCGGCCGCGTCGCCGAGAAGCGGTCGCAGCAGCAGTTCGGCCTGCGCAAGATCCGACACCGACATCCCGCGCTGATGAAACGCGGCGGCGGCCAGCAGGATCATCGCGCTGTTGATCGCCCACCCGACCCCCATCGACAGCAGGGTATCGAGAAACTCGAACTTCAGCTGGTGGCGGATCACCGTCTCATCCTCGCGCTGCCACTGGCGGCTCTGGATGATCTCCGAGTGCAGGAAAAGGTTGTGCGGCATGACCACGGCGCCGAGCACCCCCATGATCACCGGCATCGCGCCGGAGGGGAAGGTCGGCGTGACCCAGCCACGGACGGCGGCGACCGGCTCAAGGTGAACCAGGGTGAGCTCGAACAGAAACGACAATCCGATCAACGAGACAAAACCGATGATATAGCGCTCGAGCCGGCGGTAGTTCCTGGCGAACAGCAGCCACAACACCAGCGCCGCGACCAGTAACGCGCCGAGCAGCAGCGGCAGATGAAACAGCATCTGCAGGGCAATGGCGCCGCCAAGGAGCTCGGCCAGGGCCGTAGCGCAAGCGGCGAGCCAGGAGGAAAGCAACAACGGCCGTGCCAGCCAGGGGCGAACATGCCGCGTGGCGGCCTCGGCGAGGCAATCACCGGTGACGATGCCGAGGTGCGCGGCGTTGTGCTGCAGCAGGATCAGCATGCCGGTGGAGAGGGTCACCATCCAGAGCAGGCGATAACCGTAGTCGGCGCCGGCGGCAACATTGGTCGCCCAGTTGCCCGGGTCGATGAAACCGACAGTCACCAGCAGCCCGGGACCGACGAACTGGCGGATATTCGAGAAGGTCGCCCGGAATGAGCCGTTCAAATGTTGCAGGGAGGCAAGCCAGCGCACGCCAGATTTCCTTTAATCCAGGGTGCGCCGATAGCGCAGCAGTCCAACCCCCAGCGATAGCAACAGAAACAGCGCAATCGGCCCGATCTGCGGTGCGATCTCGGTCAGCCCGCTCCCCTTGAGCACGATGCCGCGGACGATACGCAGGTAGTGGGTCAGCGGGAGCACCTCGCCGATGGTCTGCGCCCAGACCGGCATGCCGCGGAACGGGAACATGAAGCCGGAGAGGAGAATCGACGGCAGGAAGAAGAAGAACGACATCTGCGTCGCCTGCAGCTGGTTGCGGGCCAGGGTGGAGAAGGTCAGGCCGACCCCGAGGTTGGCGGCGATGAACGGCAGCGAGACCAGCAGCAACAGCGGTACGCTGCCGAGAATCGGCACGGCGAAGATCAGCCGCGCCAGCAGCAGGATGGTCGCGGCCTGGATGTAGCCGACGACGATATAGGGGAGAATCTTGCCGAGCATTACCTCCACCGGGTGCACCGGGGTCGACAGCAGTACTTCCATCGTGCCGCGCTCCCGTTCGCGGGTGATCGCCAGCGAGGTGACGATGACCAGGGTCATGGTCAGCACCACCCCCATCAGGCCGGGGACAATGTTGTAGCGGGTTATCCCTTCCGGGTTGTAACGTGGCTGGATGCGCACCTCCACCGGCGCCGACGTCGGCGCCAGGCCGGCCAGCGGCCCGTTCAGCTCGCGGGCAAGCGCCTGATTGACCAGGTTGGAGAAGGCGGCGACGGCATTGCTGGCGGCCGCCGGGTCGGTGGCGTCGGCTTCGAGCAACAGCGCCGGGCGCGCACCGCGCAGCAGGTCGCGCTCGAAGCCGGGCGGCACGGTCAGCACGAACTGCGCCCCGCCGGTCTGTACCAGCTCGGCGGCGGCACCTTCGCTCTCCACCGCACCGAGGATGTCGAAGTAGCTGCTCTGCCGCATCGCCGCCACTACCGCCCGCTCGAAAGGACCGTGGTCGGCGCTGCGCAGCACGGTCGGCAGATGCCGTGGGTCGCTGTTGATGGCGAAGCCGAACAGCACCAGCTGCAGCAGCGGGATGCCGAGCATGATGGCAAAGGTCATCCGGTCGCGACGCATCTGCACGAACTCCTTGGCGGTGATCGCCCAGAAGCGGCGCCAGGAGAAGGGCCACGTGCTCATGACTGCACCTGCCGGTCGCGCATCAGGTAGATGAAAACCTCCTCCAGCGACGTCGGTCGTTGCCGCCACTGACGCCCGGCGTCACGGTACGGAGCGATGGCGGCCTCGAGCCGCTTCTCATCGCGCCCGGC
This sequence comes from Marinobacterium sp., assembly GCA_003250495.1. GTDB lineage: Bacteria > Pseudomonadota > Gammaproteobacteria > Pseudomonadales > Balneatricaceae > Marinobacterium_D. Next base: position 1,292 of record QKGH01000315.1, on the reverse strand, counting down.
GACGCGCAGCGTGGTCCCGAAAGGAACCACCTGTTCGACACCCGGCGCAGCGCGCAGCGTCTCGGCCAGCGCGTGCAGGCCGGGCCCGTCGACACTCCAGGAGTGCAGGTTCGAGCCGGCGACGATCTCGGTCGGCGAGCCGGTGACCAGCAGCTCGCCGTAGACCAGGTAGGCGAGGCTGTGACAGCGTTCGGCCTCGTCCATGTAGTGGGTGGAGATCAGGGTCGTCACCCCCTCGCCGGAGAGGGTGTAGATATCTTCCCAGAAATCACGTCGCGCCTTCGGGTCGATGCCGGCGGTCGGTTCGTCGAGCAGCAGCAGGCGCGGCCGGTGCAACAGCGCCCCGGCCAGCGCCAGTCGCTGTTTCCAGCCACCGGAGAGCGCTCCGGCGAGCCGGTCGACGTAGGGGGTCAGCCGCATCCGCTCGACCATCGCCTCGACCGCGTCGCGACGCCGGGTGACGGCATAGATGCGGGCCATGAAGTCGAGGTTCTCGCGGACGCTCAGGTCCTCGTAGAGGCTGAAGCGCTGCGGCATGTAACCGATCAGCGGCCGGATGCGGCCGCTTTCGCTGACCACGTCGAAGCCGAGGCAGTGACCGCTGCCACCGTCGGGGCGGAGCAGGCCGCAGAGCATGCGCAAGAAGGTGGTCTTGCCGCTGCCGTTAGGACCGAGAAAACCGAAGATGGCACCCTCGTCTACCGTCAGCGACAGGCCGTTGACCACCGTGGTGCCGGAGAAGGCCTTGCTCAATCCCTGCACGGCGATAGCGACGCCCCCGCTCATGGCCGCACGACCTCCAGCGGCAGACCCGGCGGCAGCCGTCCGGCCTGCGCCGGGTCGGGTCGGGCCTCGACCCGGAACACCAGCTTGGCGCGGGTCTCGCGACTGAAGATCACCGGCGGGGTGTACTCGGCCTGGGGAGAGATGTAGCTGACGGTTGCCATCAGCTCGCCGCCGTCGTAACGCAGCCGCACCGGGGAACCGATCTGCAGCGACGCCAGCTGCGGCTGCGGCACGTAAAAGAGCGCCTTGCGCCCCCGCGGCGGCAGCAGCACCACCACCGGCGCGTTCGCCGGCACCTGCTCGCCCGGATCGTAGAGGGTGTCGAAGACCAGCGCGTCAGCCGGCGCGACCGGCGACTTCTGCGCCAGGCGCCAGGCAGCCTGGCGAACCGCCTCCTCCAGCGCCGCCACCTCGGCGTCGAGGGCGCGCTGCTGATCGACGCGACCGCCGAGCTTCGCCGTCACCAGCTGCGCGTCGAGCTCGGCGAGCAGCGCCTGCTTCTGCGC
>QKGH01000155.1 GCA_003250495.1 Marinobacterium sp. | reverse complement strand
CGCGGTGCGGGTCTGGGCGCAGAAGCGGGCCGACCGTGCCGGTACCCCGCTGAGGGGCCCGCAGGTGCAGGTGATCGAGCGGATCTGGTTCAACGACGCCAACACCAGTACCTGGTTCATGGTGCCGGGGTTGATCGTGCTGATCATGACCCTGGTCGGCACCTTCCTGACCGCGTTGGTGATGGCGCGGGAGTGGGAGCGCGGCACGCTGGAGGCGCTGTTCGTGACCCCGGTGCGACCCACCGAGGTGCTGCTGGCCAAGATCGCGCCCTATTTCGCCGTCGGCATGCTCGGCCTGGCGCTGTGCATGGGAGCGGCGCGCTGGCTGTTCGCGGTGCCGGTGGAGGGTTCGCTGATCATGCTGCTGCTCGGCGCGATGCTGTACCTGCTGGTGGCGCTGGGGATCGGGCTGCTGATCTCGGCGGTCACGCGCAACCAGTTCCTGGCCAGCCAGATCGCACTGCTGGCCAGCTTCCTGCCGGCGGTGATCCTGTCCGGCTTCGTGTTCGACTTGCGCAACCTGCCGATCGGGGTGCAGGTGGTCTCCTATCTGCTGCCAGCGACCTACTTCATTGAGCTGATCCGCACCCTGTTCCTGGCCGGTAACTTCTGGCCGTTGATCATCAAGGACTGCCTGATCCTGGCGGCCTATGCCGTAGTGCTGCTGGGGCTGGCCCGTTTCGTTACCCGCAAGTCGCTGGACTGAGTTATGAATATGATAAGACTGAACGTCGCAGTGAACCGTGTTTCGGGAGCGATCCGCACACCTGGGGTGAGTTATACACAGGGAGAGTACCGTGACTAGCCTGCTGGCATTTCTGTATCGCCTGATCAACCTGTGCCGCAAGGAGTTGCTGGCGGTGCTGAAGGATCCGTCGAGCCGGGTGATCCTGATCACCCCGGCGCTGGTGCAGAGCTTCCTGTTCGGTTACGCCGCCAACTTCGACCTGATCAATGTGCCCTACGCGGTGCTGGACCAGAGCAACACCGCCCACAGCCGCGCGCTGCTGACGCGGGTGGATGGCACCGGGGTGTTCCATCGCGTGGCGACGCTGCACGGCAGCGACGAGATCGCCGGGCTGATCGGCAACGGCAAGGCGCTGCTGGCACTGCACTTTCCGCCCGATTTCGAGGAGCGCTTGAACGGCGGCGATCCGGCCCCGCTGCAGCTGATCGTCGACGGCCGCAACTCGGCCACCGCCAATGCCGCGGTGGGCTACGTCAACGCCATCGCCGGCAGCTACAACGCCGAGTTGAACCCGCAGACGCAGCTGCCGGTACAGGTCGAGTCGCGGGCCTGGTACAACCCCAACCTGGAGACGCGCTGGATCATCATGCCGGCGATGATCGCGGCGTTGAGCATGATCCAGACCCTGATGCTGACGGCGCTGTCGGTGGCGCGCGAGCGCGAGCAGGGCACCTTCGACCAGCTGCTGGTCACCCCGCACACGCCGCTGGAGATCCTGCTCAGCAAGGCGCTGCCGTCGATCCTGATCGGGCTGGTGCAGTCGTCGCTGGTGCTGATCGTCGCCCGCTTCTGGTTCGGCATACCGATGGCCGGCTCGCCGCTGACGCTCTATGCCGGGCTGCTGATGTTCACCATCGCCTGCGTCGGCATCGGCCTGTCGATCTCGGCGGTGTCGGCCAACATGCACCAGGCGATGCTGTACACCTTCGTGCTGATCATGCCGATGATGCTGCTGTCGGGGCTGGCCACGCCGGTGGCGAACATGCCCGACGCGATGCAGATCGCCACCTATGCGAATCCGCTGCGCTTTGGGATCCATATGGTGCGGCGCGTCTATCTGGAAAATATCGGGTTGGCCGACATGGTGCCCGATCTGATTCCGTTGTTGGTGATGGCGCTGGTGACGCTGCCGCTGGCCGCCTGGCTGTTCCGTCACCGCCTGGTTTAAGGGAGAGAGTCATGTCCACCCGGGTCTATCCATCGTTCCGCCCGCAGCACCTGACGCTGCTGCTGGGGAGCCTGCTGCTCGGCGGTTGTGCCGCGCTGGGGCCGGATTTCGATATGCCAAAGCCGCAGGCGCCGCAGCAGTGGTCCGACTGGCACGGCGGCGAGCAGTCGCTGGCGTCGTTGCCGGTGCTCCAGCAGCAGGAGCTCCAGCCGCAGGATGCCGAGCGGCCCTGGTGGCGCGAGTTCGACGATCCGCTGCTGGAGCAGCTGCAGCGACAACTGCAGCAGGCCGGCCCGGACCTGCAGACGGCGCTGCTGAGCTTCGCCCAGGCCCGGTTGCAGCAACGGATCGTCGCCGGCAGCCGCGGCGTGGAGGTCAGCGCCAGTGGCGGCATCGGCCGTCAGCGCCTCAGTGAACACGGTTCCAGCATGCGCATGGCGGAGATCTCCGCGCCCACCAACAAGGACGCGCTGATCAGTGCGCTGGCCGAACCGTTCACGCTGTACCAGTCCGGCTTCGACGCCAGCTGGGAGCCCGATCTCTGGGGCCGGATCAGCCGCAGTATCGAGTCTGCGGCGGCGTCCACCGAGGCCAGTGCCGCGCTGCTGCAGCAGACCCGGCTCGGCCTCAGCGCCGAGCTGGCGCGGGGCTATTTCCAGTTGCGCGGCCTGCAGCGGCAGATCGCCCTGCTACGGCAGCAGATTGCGCTGGGCGAACAGCAGCAGGCATTGCTCGATGCCAACCGGGCCGCGGGGCTGATCGATAACCTGCAGCCGGAAGCGCAACGGATGCAGCTGGGCGAGCTGCGCGCGGCACTGCCGCCGCTGCTGAGCCAGGCAACGGCGGTGGAGAACGCCATCGCGCTGCTGCTGGGCGAGCATCCCGGCGTACTGAGCGAACAGCTCGCCGCCGACGCCGCGGCGCCCGTTCCAGAGGATAAGCTCGCCCCGCTGCTGCTCGGCCTGCCGTCGGAACTGGCGCGGCGGCGGCCCGATATCCAGGCGGCGGAGGCCCAGTTGCATGCGGCAACGGCGGAGATCGGTGTCGCCACCGCCGACCTCTACCCACGGGTGACCCTCACCGCCGGTTTCGGCTTCGAATCCTTCCAGCAGGGCGCGTTCGGCGACTGGGCCAGCCATCGCTGGAGCGTCGGCCCCGGTTTCTACCTGCCGATCTTCAACCAGGGGCGGCTGCGCAACCGTGTGGCGCTGACCGAGCTGGCCCAGCAGCAGGCCGCGGTGCGCTATCAGCAGACCGTGCTCAACGCCTGGCAGGAGGTCGACACGGCGCTGACCGCCTACGCCAGCGAGCTGGAGCGTAACGCTCAGCTGCAACAGAAGCTGGAGCATGCCCACCGGCAACAACAGCTGAGTGCGGCGCAGTACGCAGCGGGATTACGCGATGCCAGCGCCGATCTGCAGGCGCAAGGCGCCGTGCTGGGTATCGAGCGGCAGTTGGCCGACAGCGCGACGGCGCTGAAAGTGCAGCGCGTGGCTATTTATAAAGCCATAGGCGGCAGTGTGGTCGATCGGAGTGCATCGCCGTAAAATCCCAGCCCCCGTCACCTCGGCGTGCGGGATGCAATGGAATTGAATGGAACCGTTCATTCACCAAGGAAGGAAAAGGCGATGAAAGATATTCTGAGTTTCGACAAGATGCTGACCCCCAAAATCATTACGCTGGTTTACTGGCTGATGTTGCTGGGGGTAGTCGTGGCTGGTGTGGGCTCGATGTTCAGCGGCTATCAGGGGCTGACATTCGGCAGTTTCTTCATGGGACTGGTGTATATCCTGGCAGGTGTCGTTGGCGTGCGTATTTGGTGCGAGTTGCTGATCGTGCTGTTCAAGATGAACGAAGCGCTGCAGGCACTATGTAACAAGTAACGTAATCG
>QKGH01000285.1 GCA_003250495.1 Marinobacterium sp. | reverse complement strand
CGCCTTCACCACGCCGCGGTTCTTCAGGCCGTAGGCCATGTTGTCGTAGACGCTCATATGCGGGTAGAGCGCGTAGTTCTGGAACACCATGGCGATATCGCGGCGCGCCGGTTCCAGCTCGTTGACGCACTGGCCATCGATCAACAGCTCGCCGCTGCTGATCCGCTCCAGCCCGGCCAGCATCCGCAGCAGCGAGGATTTGCCGCAGCCGGAGGGGCCGACGATGACGATGAACTCGCCGTCGGCGATATCCAGCGACAGTGTTTTGATCGCCACGTGACCGTTGTCGTAGGTCTTGTTCAGTGCATCCAGTGTCAGGGTTGCCATGCTCGCTCTCTTACTTCTCGGTCTCGATCAGACCCTTGATAAACAGTCGCTGCATGATCAGCACCACCCCCACCGGCGGCAGCATCGCCAGCAGGGTCGTCGGCATCACGATATTCCACTGCACCTCGTTGTCCCCCACCGCCAGCAGCCGCTGCACCCCCATGACGATGGTGTAGTAGCTCTCGTCGGTGGTGATCAGCAGCGGCCACAGGTACTGGTTCCAGCCGTAGATGAACAGGATCACGAACAGCGCCGCCAGATTGGTGCGTGACAGCGGCAGCAGGATGTCGAACAGGAAGCGGATCGGCCCGGCGCCATCCACCCGCGCCGCCTCCAGCAGCTCCGGCGGCAGCGTCAGGTAGAACTGGCGCAGCAGGAAGGTGGCGGTGGCGCTGGCGATCAGCGGCAGGGTCAGGCCGGTATAGCTGTTGAGCAGGCCCAGATCGGCGACCACCTGGAAGGTGGGCAGGATACGCACCTCCACCGGCAGCATCAGGGTGACAAAGATCAGCCAGAAACAGAGCATGCGCAGGCGGAAACGGAAGAACACCACGGCGTAGGCCGCCAGCACCGAGATCAGGATCTTGCCGAACGCGATCCCCAGCGCCATCACCAGGCTGTTGAACAGCATCCGCAGCAACGGCACGCCCAGCGTGGACTGGCCGCCGCCGAGGAAGATCTGGCGGTAGTTGAGCAGCAGGCGGTCGCCCGGCCACAGCGGCACGGTGCCCGACAGCAGCGCCTCGCTGCTGTGGCTGGAGGCGACGAAGGCGATCCAGATCGGGAACAGCACCAGCAGCACCCCGAACCACAGAATCAGGTGACTGATTAGCGTCACGGCACGGCGATTTTCGACCATCAGTACTGCACCTTGCGTTCGATGAAACGGAACTGCACCACCGTCAGCGCGCCTACCAGCAGCATCAGTAGCACCGACTGCGCCGCGGAACCGCCCAGATCGAGGCCGATAAAGCCGTCGCGGTACACCTTGTACACCAGCGTGGTGGTGGTATCGCCGGGCCCGCCCTGGGTCACCGCGTGGATGATGCCGAAGGTGTCGAAGAAGGCGTACACCAGGTTCACCACCAGCAGGAAGAAGGTGGTCGGCGACAGCAACGGGAAGGTGATGCTGTAGAAGCGGCGCAGGGGACCGGCGCCGTCGATGGCGGCGGCCTCGTGCAGCGAGGCCGGGATCGCCTGCAGCCCGGCCAGGAAGAACAGGAAGTTGTAGCTGATCTGCTTCCAGGCCGCGGCGATCACCACCAGCAGCAGCGCCTGGTCGCCGCGCAGGAAGTGGTTCCAGTCGATGCCGAGGCAATCCAGCAGGTAGGCCAGTACCCCCACCGTGGGATGGAACAGGAACAGCCAGAGCACCCCGGCGATGGCCGGCGCCACCGCATAGGGCCAGATCAGCAGGTTGCGGTAGAAGCGCGCGCCGCGCACCACCTGGTCGGCCATCGCCGCCAGCAGCAGTGACAGCCCCATCGACAGCAGCGTCACGCCGGCACTGAAGATCAGCGTTGTCCACAGGCTGCGGTAGTAGGCGGGGTCGGTGAGCAGCTGCCGATAGTTGTCGAAGCCGACGAACTCGGTACTGAGGCCGAAGGCGTCCTCCATCCAGAACGACTGCCAGACTGCCTGTCCGGCGGGCCAGATAAAAAACAGCAGCGTGACCGTCAGTTGCGGCAGCAGCAGCAACCAGGGCAGGCCGCGCTGGCGGAACACGGGAAGTGTAGTGTGTGACATGAACGGGTCTCGGCGGCGGCCCGCACGCTGGCGGGCCGCCGGTGGTAGCGGATCAAGAGCCTCCCGGCTCGAGGATCGTGCGGATCAGCCGTTGCTGCGTTCGAACTTGCGCAGCAGTTTGTTGCCGCGCTCGGCGGCACGGTCGAGCGCCTCCTGGGCGCTGGAGTTACCGGACCAGACCGTCTCCAGCTCCTCGTTGATGATGTCGCGGATCTGCACGAAGTTGCCCAGGCGCAGCCCCTTGGAGTTGGCGCTCGGCTGGCCGGCGGTCATCTGCCGGATCGCCACATCGGTCCCCGGGTTGCGCTCATAGAAGCCCTGCTGGCGGGTCAGATCGGCGGCGGCATGGGTGATCGGCAGGTAACCGGTGAACTGGTGCCAGTCCGACTGCACGGCCGGGGAGGAGAGGTAGTTGAAGAACTCGGCCACCCCCTTATAGTCGGCCTGCGGATGACCGCGCAACGTCCACAGCGTCGCACCGCCGATGATGGTGTTCTTCGGCGTATCGATCAGCGATTTCCAGTAGGGCAGCGGCGCTACGCCAAACGCGAAGCCGGCGTTGTTCTTGACCCCGGCATAGGAGGCGGAGGAGCCCATATACATCGCGCACTCGCCGCTGTAGAAGGTCGGCGCGCTGTCGGAACGGCGACCGCCGTAGCTGAAAATGCCCGACTTCTGCCACTGCGCCAACTGGTCGATATGCTTGACCTGCGCCGCGCCGTTGAACGTCAGCTCGGTGTCGAGACCGGAGAAACCGTTGTTGTTCGATGCGAACGGCTGGTCGTGACGGGCGCTGAAGTTCTCCAGCTGGACCCAGGACTGCCAGCCGGTGGTGAAGCCGCACTTGTAGCCGGCGTCGATCAGCTTCTGACCTACTTGGCCCATCTCTTCCCAGGTTTTCGGCGGCTCGGCATGAACCTGGTCCAGCGCGGTCTTGTTGTAATACAGCACCGGGGTGGAGCTGTTGAACGGCATCGATAGCATCTTGCCGTCATCGCTGGAGTAGTAGCCGGTCACCGCGGACAGGTAGTCGTTCGGGTCGAACGTCACACCGGCATCGCGCATCAGCTCCCAGGTCGGATAGACCGCGCCCTCGGCCGCCATCATCGACGCGGTACCCACTTCGAACACCTGCACGATATGGGGTTGCTGATGGGCACGGAAGGCGGCCACCGCGGCGGTCATCGTCTCGGTATAGTTACCCTTGAACACCGGTTTCAGCAGGTACTCGTTCTGGCTCTTGTTGAAACCGTCGGCGATCGCGTTGACCTTTTCGCCCAGTTCCCCCCCCATGGCGTGCCACCATTCGATCTCCGTGGCGGCCTGCGCCTGCGACGACAGCGCTGCGGCCAGCACCAGCCCGAGTGTTCTGCGGATCATCTTCAACTCCATGAAATAGTGTGGAACCGAGCCCCGGCGGGCCGGCTGTATTTTCAAATGAACGCAGATTCAAGCAGATGGATATTTCAGATCACTGAAGCTCAGGTTTCACTTTCATGTCGCTAGGGTTTATGCGCGGCGGCGGCCCGCCCGGAAATACACCCCGCCATCCTCCGCGGCAGCGCCGCGATCAATTGGCCCCCAGGGCCCCATCCGGTATACTTTCCGCCCCCGTTCCCGTTGTCAGCCGAACGCTAAGCCGAACCCTAGCCCGAGACCAGCCTTGAGAGATATGCCGCATGAATCCGGATCTTGATCGTCTGCAGCCCTACCCCTTTGAAAAGCTTGCAGTATTGAAAGC
>QKGH01000352.1 GCA_003250495.1 Marinobacterium sp. | reverse complement strand
CGGTCGCAGGGATCGTATTCGTAGGAGATGGAGACCGGCACGATATTCAGGCGAATCGCCGCTTCGGCAAAGCTACGCTCCTTGCGCTGCGACATGTAGAACATCTTCAACAGCGCCGGGTCGGTACGATCGTTACCATCCTTCGCCCGCCCTTCGCGTTGCGCTATCCACACCGAATGCCCGCTCTGGATGCTGTAATCCAGATAGCTCGACAACTGGGTCAGCGCCGTCATCATCTCCCGCCCCTTGGCGGAACGGTTGACGATGAAACTCTTGTTCAGTCGCATCAGGTCCGACACATAGGGCTTGCGCAGCAGGTTATCGCCGATGGCGATACGCACCGTGCTCATCCCGTACTGGTAGCGAACCCAGTTGACGAAGGCCGGGTCCATGGCGATATCACGATGGTTGGAGACGAACAGGTAGGCTTCATCCTCATCGAGACGTTCGAGACCGGAACAGGTCAGCCGCGTCGTGGTACGGCCGATCATCTTCGCCATGTAGTCGGCCACCAGTTTCTGGAAATCGTGTATATCTTCGATCTCGCCAACCCGGGCCGCCATCGCGATACGCACCGCCGGGCGCAGCGCCCAACCGAGCCAACCCGACAACCGCGGAAACTGATAGTGGGTTACCGCACGGATAAATTCATCATTATAAATCAGACTGGTCAACACCCCCGCCACTTCATCGTCGCGGTAGGGACGGATCGCCTGATAGGGATCGACCACCAGATCCAGCTCGCTCATTCGCTTTTTTCAGCCTCGAACCTTACGCAGAGGGCGCATATTCTAGCCAATTCTTGCCCTTTTTTCATGCCTGCGGCGGCGTACCTAGAACTGCAGCACGTACAGCGGCAGGAAGGCCACCGGATCCCCCTCCTCCACGGTCTGTCCCGGCTCCAAGCGCACCAGGCCGTTGCTCCACAACAGCGAGGAGAGCAGCGCCGAGCTCTGGTTGGGGTGCAACCGCGCCACGCCATCGGCCTCGCAACGCACCCGAACATACTCTTCGCGACTGGTGGCGCGCGCACGGCTGAATCCGGCCCGCACGATCAGCTCCTGTGCCGCCTCGACCCGCGCGCCCTGCGCCGCCAACAGGCAGGGCTTCACCAACAGGGCAAAGGTGATCATCGCCGCTCCCGGATTACCCGGCAGCCCATACAGCGGCCGCCCCTTCACCTCTCCGGCCGCGAAGGGTTTACCCGGTTTCAGGTTCAGCTTCCACAGCAGCAGCTTGCCCAGGCGCTCTACGGCGGCCTTGACATGATCCTCTTCGCCGACCGAAACACCCCCGGTGGTCAGCACCAGATCGGCCCGCGCTACCGCCGCACACAGCGCCGCTTCGGTAGCGGCGGCCGTATCGGCCACCGGCCCCAGATCGACCGCTTCCATCCCGAGCTGGGCGATCAACCCCTGCAGCAGGTAACGGTTGGAGTTGTAGATCTGTCCTGATGCCAGCGCCTGCCCCGGTTCCACCAGTTCGTCGCCGGTGGACAGGATCGCTACCCGCAGGCGCCGATAGACGCTCAGCTCGGCCACCCCCACCGAGGCCAGCACCCCGAGCGCCCGGGCATCGAGCCGGGTGCCCGCCGGCATCACCAGGGAGCCGGTGGCGATATCCTGACCCTGCGGGCGGATGTTCTGCCCCTCCCGCACTTCGCCGGGGAACTCCACCCGGCCGTCATCCAGCACCCGGACCTTCTCCTGCATCACCACCGCATTGGCACCCTCGGGAATCTCCGCGCCGGTAAACAGCCGCGCCGCACTCCCCGGTGCCAGCGGTCGCGGCGCCTGGCCGGCCGGGATGCGCTGGCTGATCGGCAGGCAGCGCTCGGGGCCGGCGCTGAGATCCTCGACCCGCAACGCGTAGCCATCCATCGCACTGTTGGCGGCGGGCGGCACATCGACCGGCGAATACAGATCCTGCGCCAGCACCCGTCCCAACGCGGCACCCAGGGCACAGCGCTCCGCCGGTACCAGCACGCGCGCGCTCTCGATCAGCGCCTGCTGCGCCTGCGCAAGGGGCATTAAGCGGGGCTCTGCACAGGGGTCGAACGTCGCGTCCACCATCCTCAGTGATCCCCCCCTTTGCCGAGTTCGAGCAAGCGTTGCTCACGCGCCCGCTGCAGGGTATCGACAAAATTACAGGGGCGATGACGGGCATCCAGCTGCTCGCGGATGATCCGTTCCCAGCCGGTACGACAGGCCCCGGTGGAGCCGGGCAGACAGAAGATCAGGGTACCGTTGGCCAGCCCGGCCAGTGCCCGCGACTGAATAGTGGAACTGCCGATCTCTTCATAGGAGACCTGGCGGAACAGTTCGCCAAACCCCTCCACCTGCTTGTCCAGCAGCGGGGCGATCGCCTCGGGGGTGGAATCGCGATGGGAGAAGCCGGTGCCCCCGGTCATCAACACCACCTGCACCTGGGGATCGGCGATCCATTGCGATACCTGTGCCCGCATCAGGTAGATGTCGTCACGTACCAGTCCCCGCGCCACCAGCCGGTGCCCGGCGTCCTGCAGTTGCGCCACCAGGCAGTCGCCGGAGGTGTCATTGGCCGCGGTGCGCGTATCGGAAATCGTCAGCACCGCGATATCGAGCGCCACGAAGCTTTTCTCACTCTGATGTCCCATGCTCTCTCCTGCAGCTCCCCGGCGCCTCCCGGAGAGCGAACTCTAAAAACGACTGTAACCGAGCTCCGGGCTAGCCCCCGGTCATATTCATGAAGCGCAGTATCTGCGGCTCATCATCAAGCCGGAACTCGTGCTTCTCAGGTTTGAGCGCCATGGCGGCGATGATCGCCTGCTCCAGCCGCGCCGCCTCGCCGGGGAACTCGCGCAGCACCGCGCGCAGATCGACCGAGTGCTCATTTCCCAGACACAACAGCAAGCGCCCCTCGACCGTAACCCGTACCCGGTTACACTCGCTGCAGAAGTTGTGGCTGTGGGGGGAGATAAAACCGATGCGAATGTCCGAATCCGCCATGCGGAAATAACGCGCGGGTCCGCCGCTACGCTCCGGCGAGTCGTGCAGCGGATAACGGCTGTCGATCACCTCGCGCAGCTCGTCGCTGGAGCAGAAACTCTCCAGCCGCCCGTGCTCGGTGATCTGCCCCAGCGGCATCTCCTCGATAAAGCTGATATCGAGGCCGGCATCGCGGGCAAACTCCACCAATGCCAGCACCTCGTCGTCGTTGCGCCCCCGCAGGATCACGCTGTTCAGCTTGACCCCGTGGAAACCGGCACTGCGCGCCGCTTCGATACCGTCCAGCACCTGGGTCAGGCGGCCGGTCCGGGTCAACCGGGCAAAGCGTTCGGGCTGCAGCGAGTCGAGGCTGATATTGAGCCGCTGCACACCGGCCGCGGCCAGGTCCTGCGCCATAGTGTGCAACTGGGAGCCATTGGTGGTCAGTACCAGTTCCACCGGCAGCTGCCCCAGCCGCTCGACCAACGTCAGCACATCCCGACGCACCAACGGCTCACCCCCGGTCAGGCGGATCTTGCGTACTCCGAGACGGCTAAACGCCGCCCCCACATCGTACAGCTCCTCCAGCGACAGCACCTCGGCCCGGGGCAGAAACTCCATCTTCTCGGCCATACAGTAGACGCAGCGGAAATCGCATCGGTCCGTCACTGACAGACGCAGATATTCCACATGGCGACCAAAACGGTCGATCAGTTCAGAGGCCATCTACAGCTCACTACTACTTAAAATTATCTTTGCACCTAGCGCTCGCAGACATGCACTGCACACCCATATTTGACAATAGCAGTAGGATAACGCATTGTCCCGCGCAACCCTCCCCCACCGTCCGGGTAGCCACAGATGCTCTATAGCGCGCTAAAACACCTGCACCTGTCCTTCGTCGGCCTGACCATCGCACTGTTCCTGCTGCGTGCGGCACTGATGCTCTGGTGGCCGAAGGGGCTTAACTGGCGCTGGCTGCGCGTTACCCCACATGTGATCGATACCCTGCTGCTGCTTAGCGCGCTCGGCCTGATGCTGGTAATTCATCAATACCCGCTGACCCATGCCTGGCTGACCGCCAAGCTGATCGCGCTACTGGCCTACATAGGCTTCGGGAGTCTGGCGCTGAAACGGGGCCGGACCCGCCGCGCCCGCGTCCAGGCCCTGTTTCTGGCGCTGTTGAGTCTAGGTTATCTGGTTGCCGTCGCGCGCACCCACTCGCCGAGCCTGGGGCTGTTCTAGCCCCTGCCGCTCATAGAGCTGACGGATCAAGCGCTGCAGTTCGCTACGCCAGGGGCGCTGGCGAATACCGAAGGTATTGAGCAGTTTCTTGCACTTCAGCACCGATGAGGCCGGACGCTCCGCCGCCTCCGGCATCTCCCTGGAGGAGACCGGAACCAGACTGGTCGCCTTCAGCTCCTCGTACTGGCGCGCGGCCGCCAGGATCGCCTCGCTGAAGCCGTAGCGGGTGGTGATCTCCGCACCGCAATAGTGGTAGGTCCCCCAGGCTTCGGCGCCGTTGATCAGCTGCTTCAACACCGCCATCAACACCCGCGCCACATCCTCCGCCGAGGTCGGGCAGCCGCGCCGGTCGTCGACCGCCCGGATGGTATCCTCGCTGCGTGCCTGCTCCAGCGTCTTCAACAGGAAGTTGGTGCCGGACTCACTGAAAATCCAGCTGACCCTGAGGATGATATGGTTGGGAAGCTGGCGCCGTATCGCCTCCTCCCCCTGCCATTTACTGGCACCGTACACATCCAGCGGGGCGGCCTCGTCGGTTTCGCTGTAGCCGCTGGCATAATGACCGTCGAAGACGTAATCGGAGGAGAGGTGCAATAGCGGTATCGACAGCTCGCTGCAGAGCACCGCCAGTTGCTCCACCCCGCCGGCGTTAACGGCAAACGCACGCTCCGGATCGCGCTCGGCCGGGTCGACACGGTTGAAGCCGGCACAGTTGACGACATAGTCGGGCAGGTACTCGGCGAGACGATCGCTAATCTGGCGGGGCTGGGTAATATCGAGATTGCGCTTGGACAGCGCGATAACGACGAAATCCTGATCGCCGGCCATCAGGCGTACCAGTGCACGCCCTATCTGCCCTTCCGCACCGGTGATCAGGATTTTCGCGGGTTCCGCGAATGGGGTCGATGACATATTAGAAGGGGATGTCGTCGTCAAACGGATCCATATCCGCTGCCGGCGCCGCGGGCTGACTGCTCTGCTGCGGCGCTGGGCGCTGCTGCGGCTGGCGGGGTGCCTGGGCCTGCGGCTGGCCGTAACCCATCGGATCCTGTGCATAACCACCGGCATCACCGCTGCGGCCGTCGAGCATCTGCATCTCGCTGGCAACGATTTCAGTGGTATAGCGATCCTGGCCGCTCTGATCCTGCCACTTGCGTGTTCTCAGCGAACCCTCGACATACACCTTGGCACCCTTGCGCAGATACTCGCCGGCAATCTCTGCCAGGCGGTTGAAAAACACCACCCGGTGCCACTCGGTACGCTCCTGCATCTGACCGCTCTGCTTGTCTTTCCAACTCTCGCTGGTTGCCAGCGTTACGTTGGTAACCGCGTTGCCGGAGGGCATGTAACGCACCTCGGGATCGCCGCCGAGGTTACCGATCAGAATCACTTTATTGATGCCACGCGCCATCATTTTCTCCATTCAGTCCGTTCATAACACGCTCCGGGACCTCCCTGTGCCAAAGCCTGAAAGCTGGCCCCAGAATAACACAGCAAAGCGGTTTTAGGCGCCCTTAATGAGCGCCTATAATAGCGCTTTTGCCCAGTCAGGCCGGAGCCACATGGATAAGATTCTGGTACGCGGTGCGCGCACCCACAACCTGAAAAATATCGACCTCGATATCCCGCGTGACAAGCTGGTCGTCGTCACCGGTCTGTCCGGTTCCGGCAAGTCCTCCCTCGCCTTCGACACCCTGTATGCCGAGGGCCAGCGCCGCTATGTCGAATCGCTCTCCACCTATGCCCGGCAGTTCCTGTCGATGATGGAAAAACCGGATGTGGATCACATCGAGGGGCTGTCGCCGGCGATCTCGATCGAGCAGAAATCGACCTCGCACAACCCGCGCTCCACGGTGGGCACCATCACCGAGATCTACGACTACCTGCGTCTGCTCTACGCCCGGGCCGGCGAACCGCGCTGCCCCGAACACGACCTGCCGCTGTCGGCCCAGACCATCAGCCAGATGGTCGATCAGGTGCTGGCGCTGCCCGAGGGCAGCAAACTGATGCTGCTGGCGCCGGTGATCAAGGATCGCAAGGGGGAGCATCTGCATACCCTGGCGGACCTGCGCGCGCAGGGTTTCGTCCGCGCCCGTATCGACGGCATCATCGTCGACCTGGACGAGGCGCCGGCGCTGGACAAGAATCGCAAGCACAACATCGATGTCGTCGTCGACCGCTTCAAGGTCCGTGCCGACCTGCAGATCCGCCTGGCGGAGTCGTTCGAAACGGCCCTGACGCTGGCCGACGGTATCGCCCGTATCGCGTCGATGGAGGCGGACGAGGCGTTCGAGGAGATCATCTTCTCCGCCCGCTTCGCCTGCCCGATCTGCGGCCACAGCATCCAGGAGCTGGAACCGCGCTTGTTCTCGTTCAACAACCCGCACGGCGCCTGTCCCAGCTGCGATGGTCTCGGCGTGCGCCAGTATTTCGACGCCAGCAAGGTGGTACACGATCCCAGCCTGACCCTCTCCGAGGGCGCCATTCGCGGCTGGGACCGGCGCAGCCTCTACTACTACCAGCAACTCAAGTCGGTCGCAGAGCATTACGGCTTCGACATGGACACGCCGTTCCGGGAGCTGAGCAAGAAACACCAACAGGTGATCCTGTACGGCAGCGACAAACAGCAGGTGCCGTTCCAGTACGTCAATGATCGCGGCAGCGTGCTGACCAAATCGCACCCGTTCGAGGGGGTACTGAACAACCTGGAGCGACGCTACCGCGAAACCGAATCGGAGATGGTGCGCGAAGACCTGGCCAAGTACCTGAACATGCAGCCCTGCCCCAGTTGCGAAGGCACCCGACTGCGCCGCGAAGCGCGCCATGTCTACATCGACAACAAGCCGCTACCGGAACTGGTGCGGATGCCGATCGGTAACGCCAAGGCGTATTTCGATAACCTGAAGCTGGGCGGCAAGCAGGGTGAAATTGCCGACAAGATTTTGAAGGAGATCCGCGAACGGCTCTCCTTCCTGGTCAACGTGGGTCTGGATTACCTGTCGCTGGAGCGCAGTGCCGAAACCCTGTCCGGTGGCGAAGCCCAGCGCATCCGCCTGGCGAGCCAGATCGGGGCCGGCCTGGTCGGGGTCATGTATATCCTCGACGAGCCCTCCATCGGCCTGCATCAACGCGATAACGAACGCCTGCTGCACACGCTGGAGCACCTGCGCAACCTCGGTAACACCGTGATCGTCGTCGAACACGACGAGGATGCGATCCGCCTGGCCGATTACGTGGTCGATATCGGCCCCGGAGCGGGGGTTCACGGCGGCCGGGTGATCGCCGCCGGCACCCCGGCCGAGATCATGGCCTGTCCAGAGTCTCTGACCGGACAATACCTGGTCGGTAGCCGCCGTATCGAAGTCCCCGCGGTTCGCCATGCGGTGGACAGGAGCAAGCTGTTGGTACTGGAAGGGGCCAGCGGCAACAACCTGCGCTCGGTCACGCTGGAGCTGCCGGTCGGCCTGCTCACCTGTATCACCGGCGTTTCCGGATCGGGCAAATCGACCTTGATCAACAATACCCTGTTCCCGGTGGCGGCGACCGCACTGAACCACGCTACCACGCTGGAAACGGCGCCCTACAAGGCGATCAAGGGGCTCGAGCATTTCGACAAGGTGATCGATATCGACCAGAGCCCGATCGGCCGCACGCCACGCTCCAACCCGGCCACCTACACCGGTATCTTCACTCAGATCAGGGAGCTGTTCTCGGGCACCCAGGAGGCGCGTTCGCGAGGCTATAAACCGGGCCGCTTCAGTTTCAACGTCAAGGGGGGACGCTGCGAGGCCTGTCAGGGCGACGGCGTCATCAAGGTCGAGATGCACTTCCTGCCCGACATCTATGTGCCCTGCGATGTATGCAAAGGCAAGCGCTACAACCGCGAGACGCTGGAGGTCAAATATAAGGGCAAAAGCATCCACGAGGTGCTGGATCTGACCGTCGAGGATGCCCGTAGCTTCTTCGATGCGATCCCGGCGCTAGCCCGACGCCTGCAGACCCTGATCGATGTGGGGCTCAGCTATATCCGCCTGGGACAGGCCGCAACGACCCTGTCCGGCGGCGAGGCCCAGCGGGTGAAACTGGCCCGCGAGCTGTCGAAAAGGGATACCGGCAAGACCCTGTATATTCTCGACGAGCCGACCACCGGGCTGCACTTCTACGATATCCAGCAGTTACTCAGCGTGCTGAACCGGCTGCGCGACCACGGCAACACCATCGTCGTCATCGAGCACAACCTGGATGTGATCAAGACCGCCGACTGGATTGTCGACCTCGGACCGGAGGGCGGCAGCGGCGGCGGCGAGATCATCGCCAGCGGCACGCCGGAGGAGGTCGCGAGCAGCCCGCAAAGCCACACCGGCCGCTTCCTGCTCCCCTTGCTCAACGCTTAAACCGAGCGTTTTCCCCGAAGGCGTGCGCTCGACAGGAGCGCCGCCAAGCTCTCCGCCTTCACTGCCAAACAGGCACAAAAAAGCCCGCAGGCGTTACCCGCGGGCTTTTTATATGTCTCAGCGATTAGTCTTCAGCAGACTCATCGACAACGACTGCCTGACCAGCAGCGCGATCCACCAGCTCAACGTAAGCCATCGGTGCATTATCGCCGGCACGGTAACCGCATTTCAGAATGCGGATATAACCGCCAGGACGAGTCGCATAACGCGGGCCCAGCTCGTTGAACAGTTTACCCACAGCGGCATCGCTGCGAGTACGGGAGAACGCCAGACGACGGTTAGCAACCGAGTCAGTCTTGGCCAGAGTAATCAGCGGCTCAGCAAAGCGGCGCAGTTCTTTTGCTTTAGGCAGCGTGGTCTTGATCAGTTCATGTTCGAACAGAGACACTGCCATGTTTTTGAACATCGCTTTGCGGTGCGCACTTGTACGGTTTAAGTGACGACCAGATTTACGATGACGCATTTTCTAAATCCTTAACAACTTAGCGTTAGGGTCTCGACCTTAAGAGGCTGCCTTGTCGTCGCTCTTGAGGCTGGCCGGCGGCCAGTTCTCAAGACGCATACCCAGGGACAGACCTTTGGACGCCAGCACGTCCTTGATCTCGGTCAGAGACTTCTTGCCCAAGTTAGGAGTCTTCAGCAGTTCTACTTCGGTGCGCTGGATCAGATCGCCGATGTAGTAGATCTGCTCTGCTTTCAGACAGTTCGCGGAACGTACAGTCAGTTCCAGATCGTCGACCGGACGCAGCAGCACCGGATCGATTTCCGGCTCGCTCGGCTCAGAACGAGTCTGTTCACTGGCATCCTCCAGGTCGACGAATACTGCCAGCTGCTGCTGCAGGATAGTCGCCGCCCGGCGGATGCACTCTTCGGGGTCGATGGTACCGTTGGACTCGATATCGATCACGAGTTTATCCAGGTCGGTACGCTGCTCGACGCGCGCGCTCTCTACCGCGTAGGAGACACGCAGGACCGGACTGTAGCTGGCATCCAGCTGCAGGCGCCCAATCGCACGAGTTTCATCATCCTCGCTGATACGTGCGTCCGCCGGCACATAGCCGCGGCCGCGCGTAACGGTCAGGTGCATATTGAGGTTTGCGCCGCTGTTGAGATGAGCAATCACGTGCTCCGGGTTTGCGATCTCAACGTCCTGGTTCAGCTGGATATCACCAGCCGTAACCGGGCCCGGCTCAGACTTACTCAGAGTCAGCACCGCTTCGTCGCCATTGTACAACGCGATAGCAACACCCTTGAGGTTCAGCAGGATCTCGATGACATCCTCCTGCACCCCTTCGATACTGCTGTACTCGTGCAGTACACCATCAATCTCCACTTCCGTGATGGCACAGCCAGGCATGGAAGAGAGCAGAATACGGCGCAGCGCATTACCCAGAGTATGACCGAAGCCGCGCTCCAGTGGCTCGAGAGTCACTTTCGCACGTGTCTTACTGATCTCCTGCACGTCGATATGACGTGGGCTAAGAAACTCATTTACTGAACGCTGCATAGTTCCACCAGTCAAGAGTTCAAGAATTACTTCGAGTAGAGCTCAACGATCAGATGTTCGTTGATATCGGCAGACAGATCGCTGCGTTCCGGCAGGGCTTTGAAAGTCCCTTCCATTTTCGCAGCATCGACTTCGATCCACTCAACCGGTGCACGCTGTGCGGCCAGTTCCAGTGCGTGTTTGATACGCAGCTGGTTTTTGGCTTTCTCACGCACCGCGACCACGTCCCCAGCCTGTACCTGGTAAGACGGTACGTTAACGGTCTGACCGTTAACGGTGATCTGACGGTGAGAAACGATCTGACGCGCTTCGGCACGGGTAGAACCGTAGCCCATGCGGTAGACAACGTTGTCCAGACGGCTTTCCAGGAGCTGCAACAGGTTTTCACCGGTTGCACCTTTGCGACGAGCCGCTTCAGTGTAGTAACCACGGAACTGACGTTCCAGAACGCCGTAAATGCGACGTACTTTCTGTTTTTCACGCAGCTGCAGACCGTAGTCAGACAGACGACCGCGACGGGCGCCATGTACACCGGGTACTGCTTCTGCTTTGCACTTGCTGTCGAGTGCACGCACACCGCTCTTCAGGAAGAGGTCTGTGCCTTCACGACGGGACAGCTTGCACTTAGGTCCAAGATAACGAGCCATATTACCGTCTCCAGATTAAACGCGACGCTTCTTCGGCGGACGACAGCCGTTGTGCGGAATCGGGGTTACGTCCGTAATGTTTGTGATTTTGTAGCCGCAGGCGTTCAGTGCACGCACTGCAGACTCACGACCCGGTCCCGGGCCCTTCACAAACACGTCCAGGTTTTTCAGACCGTATTCCAGTGCGGCATTACCGGCACGCTCAGCAGCAACCTGCGCAGCGAACGGAGTGCTTTTACGGGAACCACGGAAACCTGAACCACCGGAGGTAGCCCAAGAGAGAGCGTTACCCTGGCGATCGGTAATGGTGATGATAGTGTTGTTAAAAGAGGCGTGGATGTGCGCGAGGCCATCCGCTACCTGCTTTTTAACCTTTTTACGTGTGCGATTACCTGGCTTTGCCATATTCGGAAATTCCTATCGCTTACTTACGGATCGGCTTACGCGGGCCTTTACGGGTACGCGCATTAGTTTTGCTACGCTGACCACGCACCGGCAAGTTACGACGGTGACGCAGGCCGCGGAAGCAACCGAGGTCCATAAGACGCTTAATGTTCATGTTGACTTCACGACGCAGGTCGCCTTCAACAGTCAACTTGGCAATTTCACCACGAACATTATCGAGCTGCTCTTCAGACAGATCGCCGATTTTGGTGCTCGGCGCGATGCCGGTTGCATCGCAGATCTGCTTGGCAGTCGTGCGGCCAATACCGTAAATGTAAGTCAGAGAAATTACCGCATGCTTATTGTCAGGAATATTGACGCCAGCTATACGGGCCATTCAATGTACTCCAATTTCTGTCCCCGGCTTAAACAGCAGCGGGAACCATTTATTCAAATAGTTCGTGGAAGGCGCGCAATACTACACCTTGATCAATTTTAAATCAAGTTAGGCGCACGCCTCCACGCCCGTTCGTCTGTGGATTAACCCTGACGCTGTTTATGGCGGGGTTCCACTTTGCAGATCACGCGCACGGAACCGTTGCGACGTACGATCTTGCAGTTACGGCAAATCTTTTTAACAGATGCGCGTACTTTCATGATCCACCTCTATAGGCTTAGCGCAGGAGACCCGCGCCGCCTTTAAGATTCGATTTCTTCATCAGAGATTCGTACTGATGAGACATCAGATGCGACTGCACCTGAGCCATAAAGTCCATCACCACGACGACCACGATCAGCAATGAAGTGCCGCCGAAGTAGAAGGGTACGTTCCATGCGACGACCAGGAACTGCGGCATCAGCGATACGGCAGTGATGTAAAGCGCGCCGAACAGGGTCAAGCGGCTCAACACGGTGTCGATGTAACGTGCAGACTGTTCACCAGGACGAATCCCAGGGATAAAGGCACCCGATTTTTTCAGGTTATCTGCCACGTCCCGCGGGTTGAATACGATTGCGGTGTAGAAGTAGCAGAAAAACACGATTGCGATCGCGAACAACAGGATATACAGCGGCTGCCCCGGCCCGAGAGCCAGTGCCACATCCTGCAGCCACGCCATGCCTTCCGACTGACCGAACCACTGGCCGACGGATGCAGGGAACAGCAGAATGCTGGAAGCGAAGATCGGCGGGATAACCCCGGCCATGTTGACCTTCAGCGGCAGATGGCTGGTCTGCGCCGCATAAATACGACGCCCCTGCTGACGCTTGGCATAGTTGATGGTGATGCGCCGCTGGCCACGCTCCATGAATACCACGAAGCCAACGGTCGCCACCGCCATCACGGCAATGGCCAGCAGCGCCAGGATGTTCAGATCACCCTGACGCGCCGCTTCAAAGGACTGGCCGATCGCGCTGGGCAGACCCGCCACAATACCGGCGAAGATCAGAATGGAGATACCGTTGCCGATACCCCGTTCAGTCACCTGCTCACCCAGCCACATCAGGAACACCGCGCCGGCGACCAGAGTCACCACAGCAACGAAGTAGAAACTGATACTCGCCGAGAAAGCGACACCCTGGTTGGCCAGGCCAACAGCCATACCGAACGACTGCACAGTCGCCAGCACCACAGTCCCGTAACGGGTGTACTGGTTGATCTTGCGCCGACCGGCTTCGCCCTCCTTCTTCAACTGCTCGAGGGTCGGGCTCACGATCGTCATCAGCTGCATAATGATTGATGCAGAGATGTACGGCATGATCCCCAGGGCCAGGATCGACATGCGCTCCAAAGCACCGCCCGAGAACATGTTGAACAGGCTCAGGATGGTGCCCTGATTCTGATCGAACAGCGCAGCGAGACGGTCAGGGTTGATCCCCGGAACCGGGATATGCGCCCCGATCCGGTAGACGATGACCGCGATCAGCACGAACCGCAGGCGAGCCCACAGCTCCCCCAGTCCGCTCTGCATACCCGCCGGTATTTGTCCTTTCTTAGCCATTTACGCCTCGACTTTGCCGCCTGCAGCTTCGATCGCAGCCTGTGCACCCTTGGTCACTTTCAGACCTTTGACGGTGACTGCCTTGGTGATCTCGCCAGACAGGATCACGCGTGCAGATTTGATCTCTTCACGAATGATGTCTGCCTGTTTCAGCGCGGCCAGATCGACAACGTCGACACCAGCAGCGACCAGTTCGTTCAGACGAATCTCGGCCACGTAACGCGCCTGACGGGAGTTGAAGCCAAACTTCGGCAGACGACGCTGTACCGGCATCTGACCGCCTTCAAAACCCGGGTTTACACTACCGCCAGAGCGGGATTTCAGACCCTTGTGGCCGCGACCACAAGTTTTACCCAGACCGGAGCCGATACCACGACCGACACGCTTCGGTGCCTGTTTGGAGCCGGCACCCGGGCGCAGAGAGTTCAAACGCATTGGGTCACTCCTCTTATTCGCCAACTACCTGAACCATGTAGCTGACTTTGTTGATCATGCCACGTACCGCCGGAGTGTCTTCCACTTCAACGACGTGACCGATGCGACGCAGTCCCAGACCCTTCACGCAGGCCTGATGCTTCGGCAGCTTGCCGATGGTGCTGCGTACCAGGGTTACCTTAATCTTGTCAGCCATGATCAGCCTCCCAGAATATCGTCGACAGACTTGCCGCGTTTGGCAGCAATGTCTTCCGGTGACTTCATGGATGCCAGACCTTTAACGGTCGCACGCACCACGTTAACCGGGTTGGTTGAGCCATAGCACTTAGCCAGTACGTTGTGTACGCCGGCCAGCTCCAGAACAGCACGCATAGCGCCGCCTGCGATGACACCGGTACCTTCTGACGCCGGCTGCATGTAGACCTTGGCAGAGCCGTGAGCGGCTTTAACCGGGTACTGCAGAGTGTGGCCGTTCAGCTGCACGCTGACCATGTTGCGGCGAGCCTGTTCCATTGCTTTCTGGATAGCGACCGGCACTTCGCGCGCCTTGCCACGACCGAAACCAACGCGACCGTTGCCGTCGCCAACTACAGTCAGGGCGGTAAAACCGAAGATACGACCGCCTTTAACCACTTTGGCGACACGGTTTACCTGAACCAGCTTCTCCTGCAGTTCACCGTCTTTCTGTTCGTGATTTGCCATATTCGAAACCTTTAGAATTCCAGGCCGCCTTCGCGGGCAGCATCAGCAAGTGCTGCCACACGACCGTGGTATTTAAAACCGGAACGGTCAAACGCGACTTCGGTAACGCCTGCTTCTTTAGCACGGGCAGCGATCAGTGAACCGACCTTCTTAGCTGCTTCGACATTACCAGTAGCGCCTTCGCGCAGTTCCTTTTCCACCGTAGAGGCGCTGGCCAGTACAGTGCTACCGTCTGCAGAGATGACCTGAGCGTAGATGTGACGCGGAGTACGGTTTACGCACAGACGCACAGCACCCAGTTCGCGCATTTTCGCACGAGAGCGACGCGCACGACGGATACGAGATTCTTTTTTAACGTTCATGACCCTGCCTTACTTCTTCTTAGCCTCTTTGCGGCGTACAAATTCGTCAGCATAGCGAACACCCTTGCCCTTGTAAGGCTCCGGCGGACGGAACGCGCGAACTTCAGCAGCCGCCTGACCAACTACCTGCTTGTCAGCACCGCTGAGCACGATAGTCGTCTGGTTCGGGGTTTCCACGGAAACACCTTCAGGCAGTTCGTAATCGATCGGGTGTGAGAAGCCCAGGGTCAGGTTCAGGACCTTGCCCTTGGCTGCAGCGCGGTAACCAACACCCTGCAGCAGCAGAGTTTTGGTGAAACCTTCGTTAACACCGACCACCATGTTGTTAACCAGCGCGCGGGTGGTACCAGCCAGGGCATTTGCCTGTTTGGAACCATCGCGGGGTGCGAATTGCAGCTGGCCTTCAGCCTGCTCGACCGCTACCGAGGGGTGTACGTCCAGATTCAGCTGGCCGTTCTTGCCTTTAACGGCAACCGCCTGACCAGCGATCTTTACTTCGACGCCTGACGGTAATGCGACGGGTTTCTTAGCAACGCGTGACATTAGAAATCCTCTTAGAATACCGTGCAGATAACTTCACCACCGACACCGGCAGCACGCGCTGCGCGATCGGTCATGACACCCTTGCTGGTAGAGACGATCGCGATACCCAGGCCGTCAGATACTTTCGGCAGCTCGTTTGCGTTCTTGTAGATACGCAGACTCGGGCGGCTTACGCGTTTGATCTCTTCGATAACCGGCTTGCCTTCGAAGTACTTCAGTTCGATGGTCAGAACCGGCTTAACGTCGCCTTCTACGGCGAAATCAGCGATATAACCCTCTTCCTTCAGAACCTTGGCGATCGCCAGTTTCTGCTTGGAAGACGGCAGGGACACAGCCTGTTTCTCAGCCATGTGTCCGTTGCGGATACGGGTAAACATATCCGCGAGCGTGTCTTGCATACTCATGCTTTCAACATCCTCATAAGTGCAGCGCGGTGCGGTAGCGGAGCCGGAACGGCCCCGCCCAGACCACCGTGCTTACCAATGGCAAAACTGGATTACCAGCTTGCCTTCTTCAGGCCCGGGATATCGCCACGCATGGCCGCTTCGCGCAGCTTGTTACGGCACAGTCCGAACTTACGGTAAACACCGTGCGGACGACCGGTCAGCTGGCAGCGACGCTGCTGGCGGCTCGGGCTAGCATCACGCGGCAGTTTCTGCAGCGCGACCTGGGCATCCCAAACCTGCTCTTCAGAGCTGTTCGGGTTAGCCACGATTGCTTTGAGCTCGGCACGTTTAGCGGCGAATTTCTCGACCAGCTTGGCGCGCTTCTGCTCACGGTTGATCATGGATACTTTAGCCATTGTTCAATCCTGTCTTATTTCTTGAACGGGAACTGCAGCGCAGCCAGCAGAGCACGACCTTCGTCGTTGGTCTTCGCCGTGGTGGTGATCGTAATATCGAGACCACGCAGTTTATCGACTTTGTCGTAGTCGATTTCCGGGAAGATGATCTGCTCTTTGACGCCCATGCTGTAGTTGCCACGGCCATCGAATGACTTCGGATTGAGACCACGGAAGTCACGAATACGCGGGATGGAGATATCGACCAGACGGTCCAGGAATTCCCACATGCGTTCGCCACGCAGGGTTACCTTGCAACCGATCGGCCAACCTTCACGCACTTTAAAGCCCGCGATAGATTTACGTGCATTGGTGACGACCGGCTTCTGACCCGCGATAGCGGTCATATCGGTCACAGCGTTTTCCAGCTGCTTCTTGTCACCCAGAGCCTCACCGACACCCATGTTCAGGGTAATCTTGGTGATACGAGGAACGGCCATAACGTTCGGGCTGTTCAGCTCCTCTTTCAGCTTCTGCTTTACTTCGTTTTCGTAGAGCGCTTTCAGTCTGGACATTGCACCAACCTCTCTTACTTATCACCGCCGACGAGTTCGCCGGTAGACTTGAAGAAACGTACCTTGGTGCCGTCTTCAAGCAGCTTGAAGCCTACACGATCACCCTTGCCGGTCTGGGCGTTGAAGATAGCAACGTTGGAGGTTGCGATAGCCGCTTCCTTCTCAACGATGCCACCCTGACGCTGCAGCATCGGGTTCGGCTTCTGGTGTTTCTTGATCATGTTGATGCCAGAGACGATCAGACGATCGTCAGCGAGCACGCGCATTACCTTGCCACGCTTGCCCTTGTCTTTTCCTGCGATCACGATGACTTCATCGTCGCGACGAATTTTGCGCATTTAATTTACCTTATCTTTTCCTGCTACCTTCCTCATGCTCAAAAACGCCAAGCCCTTGCGGGATTGGCGTTTTCGTCAGACCTCGTTAATAAAAACAGGGTCTTACAGCACTTCAGGCGCCAGGGAAATGATTTTCATGAACTTCTCAGAGCGAAGTTCACGCGTCACTGGCCCGAAGATACGCGTTCCGATCGGAGCGTCGTTGTTGTTCAGCAGAACCGCAGAGTTCACATCAAAGCGGATCACTGAGCCATCAGGACGACGAACCCCTTTACGGGTACGCACTACGACAGCCTTAAGAACCTGGCCTTTTTTGACCTTACCGCGCGGGATCGCTTCCTTGACAGTCACCTTGATGATGTCGCCAACAGAAGCGTAACGGCGGTGAGAACCACCCAGGACCTTAATACACTGCACTCGCTTGGCGCCGCTGTTGTCAGCAACATCAAGCATCGTTTCAGTCTGAATCATGGTCTACTCCAGAAACTGTTAACCCAGACGCCTGCTTCTCAGCAGGCGAACCGGCAATTGGAGCAGCAAAGGCGCATTATCTTACACCTTAGCTGCGCGCTCTTCAATGCGAACCAACGACCAAGTTTTGGTCTTGGACAGCGGGCGAGATTCGGCGATAGTCACCAGGTCACCCATCTGACACTCATTCTTCTCATCGTGAGCGTGCAGTTTGGTGGAGCGCTTGATGTATTTACCGTAGATCGGGTGTTTCTCTTTACGCTCTACCAGAACGGTGATGGTTTTATCCATCTTGTCACTGACGACCTTGCCGGTCACAGTACGAGTACGTTTTTCCGCGCTCATTTAGTCACCTGCTTTTCGTTAAGTACTGTCTTGACGCGAGCGATGTCGCGGCGAACCTGACCCAGCAGGTGGTTCTGCGCCAGCTGGCCAGTCGCCTTCTGCATACGCAGGTTGAACTGATCCTTCAGAAGACCCAGCAGCGACTGCTGCAGCTCTTCTACGGACTTGTCACGCAGTTCTTGTGCTTTCATCACATCACCGTCCGCTTAACAATAGTGGTGGGAACCGGCAGCTTGGCGGCTGCCAGCGCGAAGGCCTCGGAAGCCAGCTCTTCGGAAACACCGCTCATTTCGAACAGCACTTTACCGGGCTGAATCTGGGCTACCCAGTACTCAACGTTACCCTTACCTTTACCCATACGAACTTCAAGCGGCTTGGTAGTGATCGGCTTGTCCGGGAAAACACGGATCCAGATCTTACCGCCACGCTTGACGTGACGCGTCATAGTACGACGGGCAGCTTCGATCTGACGCGCTGTGATACGACCACGTTCGGTCGCTTTCAGTGCGAATTCGCCGAAGCTGACTTTGCTGCCGCGCTGTGCCAGACCGCGGTTACGGCCTTTGTGCATTTTGCGGAATTTGAGACGTTTCGGTTGCAGCATTGACGTCTACCTCACTTCGCCTTCTTCGCCGGCGCTTTCTTCTCGGCACGAACCTGTTCCAGGCCACCGAGGATCTCGCCTTTGAAGATCCATACTTTAACGCCAATCACACCGTAGGTAGTGTGCGCTTCGTAAGTCGCGTAATCGATATCTGCACGCAGAGTGTGCAGCGGTACACGACCTTCGCGGTACCATTCAGTACGCGCAATCTCGGCACCGCCAAGACGACCGCTAACCTGAATCTTGATACCTTTGGCACCGATACGCATGGCGTTCTGCACCGCACGCTTCATGGCGCGACGGAACATCACACGACGTTCCAGCTGGCTGGCAACGCCCTGGGCAACCAGTTTGGCGTCCAGATCCGGCTTACGCACCTCTTCGATGTTGATGTGCACCGGCACACCCATCATCTCGGAGACTGCAGAGCGCAGCTTCTCGACGTCTTCACCTTTCTTGCCGATCACGATACCGGGACGGGCGGTGTGAATGGTGATTTTGGCGTTCTGCGCCGGACGCTCGATCTCGATGCGGCTGACGGACGCGTTTTTCAGCTGAGCCTCCAGGTAGCTACGTACCTGCAGGTCGTTCAGCAGTTTGTTGGCATAGTCGGCTTTGTCGGCGTACCACACGGAAGTGTGGTCCTTGATGACACCAAGCCGGATACCGGTCGGGTTTACTTTCTGACCCATGTCAAACTCTCCTAGCACTCAGCTCTTAGTCAGCGACCTTGACAGTGATGTGTGAGGTACGCTTCAGGATGCGATCAGCGCGGCCCTTAGCCCGCGGCATGATGCGCTTCATGGTCATACCTTCATCAACAAACACTGCAGAAACGCGCAGTTCGTCAACATCGGCGCCTTCGTTGTGCTCTGCGTTAGCAATCGCAGACTCCAGCACCTTCTTGACCAGATCAGCACCTTTCTTGTTGCTGAACGCCAGGATGTTCAGAGCTTCGCCCACAGACTTACCACGGATCTGATCTGCGACCAGACGGGCCTTCTGGGCGGAGATGCGGGCGCCTTTATGCTTGGCGATAACTTCCATCATCTACTCCCTTACTTCTTCTTGGCCTTCTTGTCGGCTGCATGTCCGCGGAACGTACGAGTAGCAGCAAACTCACCCAGTTTGTGACCGACCATATCCTCGGTGATGAACACCGGAACGTGCTGGCGGCCGTTGTGTACTGCAATCGTCAGCCCGACAAAGTGCGGGAAGACAGTCGAACGACGTGACCAGGTCTTGATCGGACGACGTTCGTTCGCTTCGATTGCAGCTTCTACCTTTTTCAGCAGGTGAAGGTCGATAAACGGACCTTTCTTCAGTGAACGTGGCACAGCTGTATCCTCTTATTTGGCCTGACGACGGCGTACGATGAGCTTGTTAGTACGCTTGTTCTTACGAGTCTTATGACCCTTGGTCGGTACGCCCCACGGAGTAACCGGATGACGACCACCAGAGGTACGACCCTCACCACCACCATGCGGGTGATCTACCGGGTTCATCGCAACACCGCGAACGGTCGGGCGAACACCACGCCAGCGTTTGGCACCGGCTTTACCCAGGTGACGCAGGCTGTGTTCGGAGTTGCTGACTTCACCCAGCGTCGCACGACACTCGGCCAGGACTTTGCGCATTTCACCAGAACGCAGACGCAGCGTTGCGTAAGCGCCATCACGCGCAACCAGCTGTACAGACGCACCCGCAGAACGGGCCAGCTGAGCACCCTTACCGGGCTTCAGTTCGATACAGTGAATGGTGCTACCCAGCGGTACGTTACGCAGCGGCAGGGTGTTACCAATCTTGATATCGGCTTCTTCGCCAGAAACGATCTTGGCACCAGCCTGCAGACCTTTCGGAGCGATGATGTAACGACGTTCACCGTCTGCATACTTCACCAGGGCGATGTGTGCAGAGCGGTTCGGATCGTATTCCAGACGTTCGATAACAGCCGGGATACCATCCTTGTCACGACGGAAGTCGACCATGCGGTAGTGCTGTTTGTGGCCACCACCGATATGACGAGTCGTGATACGACCATTGTTGTTGCGACCGCCAGACTTCGCTTTCTTCTCAACCAGGGCTGCAAAGGGTTTGCCCTTGTGCAGATCTGCGCTGACTACCTTAACGACGTGACGACGTCCGGCAGAGGTCGGCTTTGCTTTAATAACTGCCATTATTCAGCCCTCTTATTCGCCAGCCAGAAAATCGATTTCAGAGCCATCGGCGAGGCGAACATATGCTTTGCGAACATCGTTACGCTTGCCCAGACCACGCTGAGTGCGCTTGGTCTTGCCTTTGATGTTCAGCACGTTCACGCCTTCAACCTTGACGTTGAACAGCTCTTCGACCGCACGTTTGATTTCCGGCTTGGTAGCGTCTTGCGCTACGCGGAAAACCACCTGCTGGGTACCTTCAGCGACGATAGTTGCCTTCTCGGAGATGTGCGGGCCGAGCAGCACTTTATAGATGCGTTCCGGATTCATGCGAACACCTCTTCGATTTTCTTCAGAGCAGGAACGGTAACCAGGACCTTCTCGAAACCGATCAGGCTGACCGGATCGATGCCTGCAGCGTCGCGCACGTCGATGTGCGGCACGTTACGCGCAGCCAGGTACAGGTTCTGCTCAACGTCTTCAGTGATCAGCAGTGCATTATCCAGGCTCAGCTCTTTCAGCTTGGCCACGAACTGCTTGGTTTTCGGCGTCTCGATGGCGAAGTCTTCAACAACGACCAGACGATCCTGACGTACCAGCTCAGACAGGATGCAGCGCATTGCGGCGCGGTACATCTTACGGTTAACTTTCTGAGCGTAGTCGCGCGGCTGTGCAGCGAAAGCGACACCACCGGTGCGCCAGATCGGCGAACGGGTAGTACCCTGACGAGCACGACCGGTACCCTTCTGACGGAACGGCTTAGCGCCACCGCCGGATACCTGTGAACGAGTTTTCTGAGCCTTGCTGCCCTGACGGCCGGCTGCCATGTAGGCAGTCACAACCTGGTGCACCAGCGCCTCATTGAACTCTTTACCAAAAGCCAGTTCGGATACTTCAACCGAACCGTTGGCTCCAGTCAGATTCAGATTCATGGAAACCTCCCTTAGGCGCGTGCTTTAACAGCAGGTTTAACGATGACGTCACCGCCAGTAGCGCCCGGAACGGCACCCTTGACGAGCAGAAGGTTACGCTCAGCGTCAACGCGCACGATTTCCAGAGTCTGGACTGTGCAGCGCTCAGCGCCCATGTGACCTGCCATCTTTTTACCTTTGAAGACACGACCCGGGGTCTGGCACTGACCAATGGAACCCGGAGCACGGTGAGACAGTGAGTTACCGTGCGTCATATCCTGGGTACGGAAGTTGTGACGCTTAACGCCACCCTGGAAACCTTTACCCTTGGATTCGCCGGTTACGTCAACTTTCTGACCAGCTTCGAAGCGCTCAACAGTCAGCGCGTCGCCGACGTTGATTCCCTCATCACCATTCACGCGGAACTCCCACAAACCGCGACCGGCTTCGACGCCAGCCTTGGCATAGTGACCCGCTTCCGGCTTGCTCAGGCGGTTAGCCTTTACACTACCGGTGGTCACCTGCACAGCAACGTAGCCGTCAGTATCAACGGTCTTAACGCTGGTTACACGGTTCGGTTCCACCTCGATGACGGTGACTGGCACGGACACGCCATCTTCAGTGAAGACACGGGTCATGCCCGCTTTACGTCCGATAAGTCCTACAGACATTTCATTACCTCTTGCCAGTTGTGTACGGGGCTGTCACCCGCTATGGCTGCCCTTTTCAGGTGCATTCCACAAATAGCGCTTCATTAAGTTAATAATTCTGCGCGGTGCTGATTAGCCGAGGCTGATCTGCACTTCGACACCCGCAGCGAGATCCAGCTTCATCAGCGCATCGACAGTTTTTTCTGTCGGCTGAACGATATCCAGAACACGCTTGTGCGTACGAATTTCATACTGATCGCGCGCGTCTTTGTTGACGTGCGGAGAGATCAGAACGGTGTAACGCTCTTTACGGGTAGGAAGTGGGATCGGACCACACACCTGAGCACCTGTCCGCTTGGCAGTCTCAACGATTTCCTGAGCGGAAGAGTCAATCAGGCGATGATCAAAAGCCTTCAGACGAATTCTGATTTTTTGGTTCTGCATTCTGATCACGCATTTCCTTAAGTTTCATTACGGCAATAGCCGACCTCCCCTTGGTTAAAGGGGACGCAAATTTTACTCAGCGGAGGAATTAGCGTCAACTGGAAAGGTACAAAAAATAACCAACCAGTCGAAAGATGGGGCAATGCCGGAGGGAGAAACAAAAAAGGCTCTCAACGAGAGCCTTTTTCAGAGTGTCAGCGATTAAGCGATGATTTTAGCAACCACGCCAGCACCGACGGTACGACCACCTTCACGGATGGCGAAGCGCAGACCTTCTTCCATCGCGATCGGGTTGATCAGGGTAACAGACATCTGGATGTTGTCGCCCGGCATTACCATCTCAAC
>QKGH01000117.1 GCA_003250495.1 Marinobacterium sp. | reverse complement strand
GGCGGTGATCCCCTCCTGCTTCTACGAGTTCGCGCTGCGCCACCCGCTGGCCGACGGCACCCTGTTCGACAGCTTCATCGAGGGCAATGCCGACAAGATCTTCGAATCGACCCACGCGCGCTAATAGTCGCGCGTCACGGCGCCGACAAAAAAGCCGCCGTCCCAGCAGGACGGCGGCTTTTTATTAGCTC
The DNA here is from genome assembly GCA_003250495.1 of Marinobacterium sp. Classification (GTDB taxonomy): domain Bacteria; phylum Pseudomonadota; class Gammaproteobacteria; order Pseudomonadales; family Balneatricaceae; genus Marinobacterium_D. The sequence goes on along the minus strand of QKGH01000117.1, from coordinate 16,211 downwards.
GTTGTTAGCTCTGGCAGCTCGAACTCAGCGCTGCACGAACACCGAACAGCTCGCTTCGCTGACCACCCGTCGGGTGTTGGAGCCGATGAAGTAGTCCAGCAGCGGCCGCTTGTTCGGCCCCATGATGATCAGGTCCACCCGGGTCCGCTTGGCGATGCGCAGGATCTGGTCATGCACCACACCGCGCTGGCTGTAGACATGGCCACGCAGCTCCGGCTCGACACAGGCCTCGAACAGGGCGATCACCTGGTCCAGCACCGCCTGCTCGATCTCGGTCGGCCGCGCCGACGAGGTCGCCGCCAGACGGTGGTGGATATAGTTCTGGTTGACGTAGAGCGTGGAGATGGTGCCGCCCTCCGCCAGTACGTGCCGCGCCAGCTCCACCTGGCGCGCGAACTGGTCGCTGTAGTCGGGATCCATCGGGATCAGAATATTGCTGTACATCGCCTCACCCCATCAGTTTGTTGGGCAACCAGAGCACCAGCTCCGGTACCAGCATACACAGGATCAACACCGCCAGCTTGATGCAGATGAACGGCGTCACCGACTTGTAGATCTCGCCCATGGTCACGCCCGGAGGCGCTATCCCCTTCAGGTAGAACAGCGCGAAACCGTAGGGCGGCGTCTGCACCGCGATCTCGATGTTCAGGATCATCAGGATACCGAACCAGATCGGGTCGTAACCGAGGCCAACGGCGATCGGCGTGAACAGCGGCGCGCACATCAGCACGATGATGAACTCGTCGATGATGAAGCCGAGCAGCAGCATGATCACCTGCATCATGATGATGACGCCGATCGGCGGCAGCCCCAGGTCCTGGGTAAAGGAGGCGACCAGCCCCTGGATCCCCATCAGCAGGTGGAAGTTACTGAACAGGGTGGCACCGAAGATGATCCACATCGCCACGCTGATCAGCACCGCGGTCTCGAAACCGGCGGTACGGAACATGCTCAGCTTGAAGCGTTTGAACAGGATCGCCAGCAACACGGCACCGACCACACCGATGGCGCCGGATTCGGTCGGGGTGGCGATACCGCTGATAATGCTGCCCAGCACCGCCACGATCAGCAGCACCGAGAACAGCCCGTCGCGCAGGGTTTTCACCTTCTGCGGCGGCGTCATCTGCGCCTCGTCGCCGGTCCCCAGTGGCGCCAGTTTCGGGTTCAGCTTGCAGCTGATGATGACGTACAGCGCCAGCGACACCACCGAGATCAGCGCCGGGATCAGCGCGGCGATGAACATCCGCCCGACCGAGTTCTGCGTCGACGAGGCGAACATGATCATCGGTACGCTGGGCGGGATCAGGATTCCGAGACCGCCGCCGGCCATGATCACGCCGAGCGCCATGCGCCGGTCGTAACCGCGCTCCAGCATCGGTTTCAGCGCGATACTGCCGGAGGTCATGATGCCGGCGCCGATGATGCCGACCATGGCCCCGATCATCGAGCAGACGCCGATCACGCTGACCGCCAGGGAGCCGCGGATACGGCCGATCAGCAGCTGGCTGGCGTTGAACATCGCGTCGCCGATGCCGGAGCGGGTCAGCAACTGGCCCATGTAGATGTAGAGCGGGATCGCCAGCAGGATAAAACTGAAATAGGTGGTGTCGATGGTCGACGGAATCAGGTTGAAGATCCCCTCGCCCCAGGTCAGATAGCCGACCGCCATCGCGATCCCACCCAGCGCCATGCCCACCGGGGCACCGAACGCGAACGCCAACAGAACACAGCCGAGCAACACGGCTGTCAGCAATTCAATACCCATGGTTATTCACTCTCCTGCCGCTCGATCAGATCGCGCCCGGTGACCAGGGCGTAGACATCTTCCAGCCACTGCGACGACAGCTGTGCCGTCATCAGACCGGCGGCGACGATCATCATCACCCAGAAGTGATGCATCGGCGGCGCCCACTCGCTCTGGCGGCGGTAGTTGAATTTGATCGTCTCGTGCAGTTGGTCGAGACCTATATCGATCAGCACCAGCATGAAGTAGACCGCCAGCGCATAGGTGATCAGGTTGAACACGCGGCGGGTACGCTCGGACACCTTCAGGTAGAGGATGTCGACGTTGATGTGCGCCTGCTTCTGCTGCGCGAAGGCGCCGCCCAGTGCCGCGATATAGGCGAACAGGAACAGCGACAGGTCATAGGCCCAGATGGTCGGGCTGTTCAGCACATAGCGTGCGAACACCTCATACGCCACCACCAGTGACAGCAGGGGCACCAGGAAGGACACCGAACGACCGATCAGCCGCACGATGAACTCCACCCCCAGGCAATATCCACGAATCAACATGGTGAGCATTGTCATTACCCCGGAAACGTAAAAAGGAGGAGCCAGGCTCCTCCCGATGTGGATCATCTGTTACTGCTGTTCCTTCTTCAGCACCTCGATCAGGCGGGCGCTGTAGGGGTCTTCTTTCGCATACTCATCCCACAGGTTGGCGCTGGCCGCTTTCCAGGCCGCCTTGTCGGCGTCGCTCGGTTCCGGGCTCCACTTCAGCCCCTTGGCTTCCATGTCGGCCACAGCCTGGGATTCCCACAGGCGGGACTTGGTCAGCTGCTCCTGGGCATGGATCGCGGTGGCACCGCGTACGATCGCTTTCAGGTCGTCCGGCAGTTTGTTCCAGGCCTTTTCGTTGACGATGATCGGCAGAACCTGGGCGCCATCCAGCGGCAGCGGGTACATGTACTTGGCCACTTCGACGTGGTTGCCGTCGCGATGGTCGATCAGGTTGGAACCGATGGAACCGTCGATAACGCCGGTGGAGAGGCTGGTGTAGATCTCGCCCCAGGCCAGGTTGACCGGAGAGGCGCCCAGGTTACGCAGGAACTTGCCGTCGGCGCCCGGCGCACGGATCTTCAGGCCCTTGAAGTCCTCGATCGAGTTGATCGGCTCCTTGGTGATGATGTAAACCGGCGGCTGGATGTACGGGTCGAGCCAGACCAGGCCGTGGGCGGCGTAGGCTTCCTTCAGGATGTCGCCGAAGCCCTTCTCGTAGAACAGGTCCATCAGTTCGGCCGGGTTATCGGTACCGCCCGGCAGTCCCATCTCGACGATACCGGTCGCCATCTCGCCGGCATGCATCGGCTGGAACGGCGCGCCCATCGTGATCAGGCCGGATTTGACGGCACCGAAGATACCGTTGGTGCTGACCCCCTCACCGGCATACATCATCTGTACCGCGATGCGCCCGCCGGACATCGTTTCGATGTTGTCGGCCAGGTTCTGGTACAGCTCGCCGAAAGCGGTGCCGCGGCTGTAGAGGTTGGCGAAACGCCAGTTGAATTCGGCGGCCGCTGCATTGAAAGCGGTCCCGGCAGTCAGCGCCAGCGTCAGGGCGCCGGTGGTCAGACGTCGTGACATCTTGCCCAGCATTTTTTTCATAATTGTTAACCTTGTTCGTGCGTTCGTTGCGTTAGTCGGTCCCGCCACCGTGACATCCACGTGACAGCGAGTAAGTCGACTATCGCAAACCGCTGCGGGGGGTTAAACGCCGACTACCATACGTTCACTTTGATCTGCTTCAAACTTAACCCAGAAGCGTTTATACCGACAAAAAACGCATCAAATCAACACATTAGACAAAATCAATGCACCATTATAAGCCATTCAAAAGGAGCCATTAGCCGCTGTTAGTTAGACTGACTTCAAACTTTAAAACAATTAGTTAGAAGCCATTAACCGCCTCTGACATGACAATCACCTGCCACGAAAGCGTATTTCAGAAAATATATTGCACATATTTGGTGCAAAAACAGTCCGCCGATCGCCATCCGTGCAATTTTCCTTTGCAGAAAGAAAATTCCCTGTTCCGAACAAAATTCCGCGGCAACGCCCTGCCGCCCCGATCGCCAGCCGACAGGGCAGGCTCCAGCACCGCGACCAGCCCCCCCGAGGGACCCGTAGCGACGCCGACCTGATGCACACAAAGCGGGAATAACGTTATGAGTGTTAGCAATATAACGACAGACAAACGGCGCCCTAAGGCGCCGTTACGGGAACCGACCGGCGCGAGCGGCCGGTCCGTTGGAGGGAGGGAGAGGACTCAGATACCGCCCATGCAGAGATACTTGATCTCCAGGTAGTCGTCGATGCCGTGCTTGGAGCCTTCGCGCCCGATACCGGACTCCTTGACCCCACCGAACGGCGCCACCTCGTTGGAGATGATCCCCTCGTTGATGCCGACCATGCCGTACTCCAGCCCCTCGGCCACGCGCCAGCAGCGACCGATATCGCGGGAGTAGAAGTAGCCGGCCAGACCGAACGGCGTCGCGTTGGCACGCTCGATCACCTCCTCCTCGTCGTCGAACACGAACAGCGTGGAGATCGGTCCGAACAGCTCCTGATTGGCGATCGCCATCTGTTCGGTCACGCCGCCCAGCAGGGTCGGCTGGTAGAACAGCTCACCCTGTTCGGCACGGGCACCGCCGAGCAGCAGTTGCGCGCCCTCGTCGACCGCCGCCTTGACCACGCCCTCGACACGCTCGATCGCCTTGCTGTTGATCAGCGGGCCCACTTCGCTGTCGGCCTGATCGCCGGCACCGACCTTCAGGTCCGACACGGCAGCACTGAAACGCTCGACGAACTGCTCGTAGATACCGCGCTGCACGTAGATACGGTTGGTGCAGACACAGGTCTGACCGGCGTTACGGTATTTGGAGATCAGCACGCCCTTGATGGCGGCATCCAGGTCGGCATCGTCGAAGATGATGAACGGTGCGTTACCGCCCAGCTCCAGCGACACCTTCTTCACCGTATCGGCGGCCTGACGCAGGATATGCTTGCCGACCGGAGTGGAGCCGGTGAAGGAGACCTTGCGTACCAGCGGATGCGAGGTCAGCGTATCGCCCACCGCCACCGGATCGGCGGTGGTGACGATATTGATAACTCCGGCCGGGAAACCGGCCTCTTCGGCCAGTGCGGTCAGCGCCAGCGCACACAGCGGCGTATCTTCGGCCGGCTTCAGTACCACGGTGCAACCGGCGGCCAGGGCCGGGGCGATCTTGCGCGTGATCATCGCCACCGGGAAGTTCCACGGCGTGATCGCCGCGACGACGCCCACCGGCTGACGGATGGTGACCAGGCGCGAGGTCGGCGACGGCGACGGGATGTGCTCGCCATAGGTGCGCTTCGCCTCTTCGGCGAACCACTCGACGAAGGAGGCACCGTAGGCCACCTCGCCGCGGGCTTCCGCCAGCGGTTTGCCCTGTTCGGCGGTCAGCAACTGAGCCAGCGCCTCCTGGTTGGCCATAATCAGTTCGAACCAGCGCCGCAGAAACTGGCCGCGGGCCTTGGCGGTGGTCTTCTTCCAGCTGGAGAAGGCGCGGTTGGCGGCCTCGACGGCGGCGCTGGCCTCGGCGGCACTCATATCCGGCACTTCGGCCAGGAATTCGCCGTTGGCGGGATTGTGCACGGCCAGGGTCTTGCCGGAAGCGGCGGCCACCCACTGGCCGTTAACGTAGGCCAGGGTCTTGTTCAGTAGACTGCTCTGCATAATTAGCTCTCAAACTATTGCCAAACGATTGCTGTCGACTCCCGGTCGGACCGGAGGGCTCAGGTGGTATCAGTATGGACTCGATACTAGCACCCCGCCGGAGGACTCGGTTACCGCGCTTTAAACGTTAAGTTTTAGCGCCACCAAACATCGCCGCAACCGATACGGCCCGCCCTTCGTCACCGCAGATCGAACTGTTTCGCCGCTTCGTCGACGATATAGCGCCCGATCGGCAGCGCCGAGGTCGCCGCCGGCGACGGCGCGTTGCAGACGTTGATCGAGCGCGCCGTGCGCACGAACAGGAAGTCGTCGACCAGCTTGCCATCGCGCGACACCGCCTGCGCCCGCACCCCGGCCGGATAGGGGGTCAGGTCGGCCTTGTCGATGCTGGGGCAGTACTTTTGCACCAGCTTCAGGTAGCCGCCCTTGAACAGCGAGTTTTTCAGTTCCACCAGGCCCGGCTTCAGATTAGTGCGCAGTACCTTCAGGATGCCGGGATAGCCCAGGGTCGCCAGCGTATCGCCGAGCGAGAAATCGCTCTTGCGGTAGCCCTCGCGCTTCCACGCCAGCACCGCGTTGGGGCCGACGGTGACGGTGCCGTCGATCATCCGCGTCAGGTGCACGCCGAGGAACGGCATCGACGGGTCCGGGATCGGGTAGATCAGGTGCTTGACGATCTGGTTGTGCTGCGATGGCAGCAGGTAGTACTCGCCACGGAACGGACAGATACGGAACTGCGGTTCGACACCGAGCATGCGCACGATACGATCCGCCATCAGTCCGGAGCAGGTGATCAGGTGGCGGGCGCTGAACTCGCCGCGATCGGTGCTGGCGACCACCGCATCGGCGCGCTCCGACAGTGCCGTCACCGCGGTGGAGTAGCGGATCTCGCCGCCGGCCTCGACCACCTTGCGTGCCATCGCCGCGGTCACCTCGCGGTAGCTGACGATACCGCTGGAGGGCACGAAGACCCCGCCCAGACCGGTGATGTTCGGCTCGCGCTCGCGCAGCTCGCCCGCCTCCAGCCAGTGACGTTCCAGGCCGTTGGCCGCGGTGCGCTCCCACAGCGCCTTCATCCGCTCCATCTCCAGCTCGTTGGTCGCCACCAGCAGCTTGCCGCACTCGTCGTAGCGGATGCCGTTCTCGTCGCAGAACGCCTTGGTGGCGCGGTTGCCCTCGAGGCAGAATTTCGCCTTCAGGCTGCCCGGGGTGTAGTAGACCCCGGCATGGATCACCCCGGAGTTGTGCCCGGTCTGGTGCTGCGCCGGCCCGGACTCCTTCTCCAGCAACAGCAGTTTCTTGCCGGGAAAGCGTCCCAGCAGCTGCATCGCCGTGGACATACCGACGATACCGCCGCCAATAATAATGAAATCGTACATGCTGACCTCTGCTTCAGGATCGCCGCTCTCGAACATCCCGGTTCTTCGCGGCATGACCGCCATGGATGGCGTAAAGCCTGTCATTGCAGGAGCAAATGACAGGGACCGTACATCCTGTAGGTAAAAACCACCCGCGGCGCGGATGGTTTTCAAGATTCGGGGATGGGCGGAGATTACTGGCGCGGGTTGCGCAGCGTCTTGGCCTCGGTGAAGTAGCCGCGCTGGCGCATCAGTTCGCGGCGCAGCCCCGGGTTGGCGATGAATTTGTCGCGCCCATGCAGCCAGAAGTGGTTGTTGATCAGCAGGAAGCTGCCCATCGGTACCCGCACCGACAGGATCGCGGGGCTGTTTTCCAGCGCTTCGGACAGGTCCTGCAGCCAGTTGCCCTCGGCGAAGTCTTTCGGCTGCACGAACTGGTCGATGTAGGACATGATCGGCTGGCCGCTGCGGTCGGTATCGAACACGGCATGGAACACATCCTTGCTGGTGTTCTTGCTCGGCGGTGCGGTCCAGCGCATGACGCGGTGCGCCATCGGGCTGTGGTAGAAGCGCTCCAGCGCCTCCCAGTCGTCCAGGTGCAGCAGCAGCGAGTTGCCACCCTCCATGTTCTGCTCGTCGATCTTCAGCATCAGCACGTAATCGGTGTCCTGCTCGACGAAGGTGCCGTCGTTGTGCAGCTCCATGACGCGGTGCGCCTGACGCAGGTAGCTGTCGGAGTTGTCCTCGTTCTTGACCACGAAACGGGCGTAGTACTGGCCGCTCATGGCATCGAAGTTGGAGCGTCCGAACAGGTGCGCCACGGCGGTGGTGAACTTCACCATCTCTTCGGCCTGCTCGACCCGGTCGAGACCCTGCGGCGTGATCAGCAGGCCGCCGCTGTTGCGATCGACCATCTTTTCGACCAGCAGCGGCTGCAGCTCGCCGCCGCACAGATCGTCGAGGATCTTGGCGACACGGAAGCGCAGCATCGACTTGTACTCCAGCGCCTGGACCGGCCACTCGCTCACCGCATCCAGGTAGGCCTGCACGGTAGCGGCGGAAAAGCTCAACTCCAGCAGACGCGGGCTCTGTGCGGAGGGTTTCAGGGTGAACGCGGTGCTGGCAACGGCCAGGGAGTGTGCAACGGATGTCATGGCGTACCTCTTTATTATCAGACGGCGATCAATCGTCGTTGGGTTGGCGTCGATTCTGTCGAGCCGGCCGTTCGATCCGCTCCTGCTTATAGCGCCGTTTTCAACACTCTGTGAAGCAGCCAGGCCGGCGTTAGCACTCGACAAAAATAGATAAAATATTTTTTTGTGAAAAATATCTACATTTTTAACTTTCGTCAATAAAAATGCTCTTTGCCGCCACTTCCGCCCCGTCGCTATAATCAATCACCTATCCTGAGCGACCGAAACGAGCGCAGACCGATCGATGACGCAGACCACCGAAAAGACCAACCTGGCCGATATCGCCTACCGCCTGCTGAAGCAGGACATCACCGAGGGCGCCTTCCTGCCCGGCGACAAGCTGTTGATGAGTGCGCTGCGCGAACGCTACGAGATTGGGGCCGGACCGATGCGCGAGGCGCTGTCGCGGCTGGTGGCCGAACACCTGGTCACGGCCGCCAGCCAGCGCGGTTTCCGGGTCGCCCGGATGTCGGTCGACGAGCTGAAGGATATCTACTTCGCCCGCGCCAGCCTCGAGGCGATGATCGCCGAGCTGGCAGTGCAGCGCGGGGACGATGAGTGGGAGGCCGGGGTGATCGCCGCAGCCCATACCCTGTCGCGGGTCACCGAACTGCAGAGCGAGGAGCAGATGCTGGGGCTCTGGGATGCCCGCCACAAGGCGTTCCATGACGCCATCGCCCGCGGCTGCGGCTCCGCCAAACTGCTGGAGCTGCGCTCGACGATGCTCGATCAGGCCGAGCGCTATCGCCAGCTGTGGTTACGCCGCACGGTGTTCTCCACCGCCGCGCTGGAGCTGAAGCAGCAGGAGCACAGTGCGTTATTGCAGGCGTTGCTGTCGCGCGACAGCCACGAGGTGCGTGAGAAGATGTTCGACCACATGATGAACCCGATCCCGATCATCACCCGCATCCTGTCCGAGCGCGGCCTGACCGGGGGCGCTCAAACCGCCTGAGCGACCGCCGCTTCGACGGAGAAATCGATGTAGGGCTGGTTGTGGCTGGGATCACGCCCCTGGGCAATGGCGAAGCACTCATCGGCATGCTGCCGCGCCAGCTCGACCAGCGTCGTATCGAGCCGCCCCTTCTGCGCCATCTCCCCGACGATCGCCAGCACCTGGGGCAACGCCATGCCGTCACGGTAGGGGCGCTGCTGCACCAGTGCCTGGAACACATCGGCCACGGCGATGATCCGCGCCTCGATACTCAGCTCCTGCTGCTCGGGATGGAACGGGTAGCCGCCGCCATTGACCCCTTCGTGATGGAACGCCGCCCACCGCGCGATCTCCTCCAGGCCATTGATATGGCGCAGGATCTCGTAGGTTTCATAGCTGTGCTGGTTCATGATGACGCGCTCGCTGGGGTTCAGCGGTCCCGGCTTCGCCAGCACCCGGTCCGGCGTATGCAGCTTGCCCAGGTCGTGCAGCAGCCCGGCGATCTCGACCTCGGCACACTGCTGCGCCGACAGTCCCCGCTGCTGCGCCAGATAGCGGGCCAGGTCGGCCACGCGCAGCGAATGCTCACGGGTGAACGGGCTCTTCTGATCGACGATATAGGCCAGGATCAGCGACAGCTGCTTCAGTTGGGCGAAACTGAGCGTGGCGTTACGCCCGCGGTTGCCCATATCCCAGGTGTAGCGTGTGATATGGCGATCCTCGAGGCCGATCCAAAACGCCTCGTAGCCGCTCGCTTCGGCGAACAGCTCGACGAACTCGGGATTGAAGTAGGTGCCGGAGTAGCGCCGGATCGACACCAGCAGCTCCTCGCGCGCCAGCAGGATATCGTTACCATAGTGCGGCGACGACAGCACATCGACCCGGTCGGCCAGGAAGATCAGGTTGGCCATCCTCGCCACCCGCTCGCTGACATCGAGCCGTAACAGCGTCTGCCAGGGGGTATGGTGGTACAGCACCGGCAGGGCGAATTTGGCCAGCGGTTCGAAATCCTTCAGCAGGCGGTAGCCGATGTGGCAGTGCACATCCGCCTCCTCCCAGTCGAAATTATTCGCCAGCGCCGCATGCATCTGCTCGGTCGATACACCACAGTCATGCAGCAGGCCCAGTTCGAACAGGTAGTCGAGATCAGCCTCCCCCAACCCCGCCAGATGACCGAACTGGCTGGCGATGAAACCGACCCGTTTGCCGTGATTGGTATCGTTCATACCGACCAGCGAGACCGCGGTTTCGATCGCGATGACCATCTGCCGCAGATCGACGTTCAGTGCAGATACTGCACCCATACAGCCACCTGGAAATGAGATTGGAGGGAGTGTCGCCTACACGATAGCCAAAGCCAGGCCGCCATACCATGGCTATACGCCGCTTTATTGATGCCGGGCAGCGCAAAAAAAACGGGCCCTAGCACGAAGGCAGGGCCCGTCAAAAGTATGATCTGGGGGATCACACCAGGGTGTAAAACGGTTTGCGGCCGCCCGCCTTAGGCGAACATCTCCTGCACGATCTTGCCGAAGATATCGACGATCTCGTCGATGTGCTCCTTCTCGATGATCAGTGGCGGAGACAGCGCGATGGCGTCGCCGATGGCACGCACGGACATGCCCAGCTCGTAGCAGCGCTGCATGATCTTCGGACCGACGACGGCGCCGTCCGCGGCAGCGAACTGCACCGCACCGATCAGGCCATAGTTACGCACATCGACGATGCCCGGCTGGCCTTTCAGCGAGTGCAGCGCCTGCTGCCAGTACTGGCCGATCTCGCCGGCGCCGCGGGTCAGCAGACCTTCGCTTTCGTAGATATCCAGCGTCGCCAGACCGGCCGCACAGGCCACCGGATGCGCGGAGTAGGTGTAACCGTGGTAGAACTCGACGCCACCCACCGGCACGCTGTTGACCACGGTGTCGTAGATCTCGTCGCGGACGAACACGGCGCCGCAGGGTACTACGCCGTTGGTGATCCCCTTGGCGGAGGTGATCATGTCCGGCTCGACGTCGAAGGCGACGGAACCGAAGGAGGCGCCGAGACGGCCCCAACCACAGATCACTTCGTCGAAGATCAGCAATACGTCGTGACGGGTACAGATCTCACGCAGCTTCTTCAGGTAGCCCACCGGCGGCAGGATCACCCCGCCGGCACCGGAAACCGGCTCGACGATGACGGCCGCGACGCTCTCGGGACCGTGGAACTGCAGCAGGTTCTCCAGCGCTTCGGCACGTTCGATACCGAACGGCGGCAGACCTTCGGAGAAGGCGTTACGTTCCACATCCAGCGTGTGCGGCAGGTGATCGACCGGCAGCAGCGGGCCGAAACCCTTGCGGTTATAAGTCAGACCGCCGACGGAGATACCGCCGAAGTTGACCCCGTGGTAGGCCTTTTCACGACCGATGAAACGGATTTTGGTGCTCTTGCCGCGGGCGTTGTGGTACGCCAGGGCGATCTTCAGCGCACTCTCAACCGCTTCGGAGCCGGAGTTGGCGAAGAACACGCGGTTCAGGTGTTCCGGCGTGTGTTTGACCAGACGCTCGGCAAATTCGAAACCGATATCGTGGCCCAGGTTGAACGGTGAGCTGTAATCCAGCTTCAGTGCCTGCGCAGCGATCGCCTCGGCGATCTGCTTGCGACCGTGGCCGGCGTTGACACACCAGAGACCCGCGGTGGCGTCCAGAATCTTGCGGCCTTCGTCGGTGTACAGCCACATCCCCTCGGCCCGTTCGATGATGCGCGGTGCCGCTTTAAACGCTCTGTTTGCCGTAAACGGCATCCAGAAGTGATCCATACTTTCGTAGTTCTTCATCATGCAGACCTGTGTTGTCCGGATATCGATTTCGAATCCAGTGTAGGCCTGCCCCAGTCCGGCAAACAGCGTCTTGGTTAAAAGCCAAGTTTTATGTTTTTCAAACTTAAGTGCACTGTTACTGCTTTCGGCAATTGATTAACATGGGCCGAGCCAACGCCCGGGCGCACACCGCCACCCGGGCGCCGCCCACGCCGGGCCGGCCGAACTCCTCCGCGGTAGCTGCCTGACAATGAGTGCGCGTAAATTCTGGCTGGGCCAGGTCGGTGACTACGAGATCAAACAGCTCAAGGTGTTTACCACCGTGGTCGAGTGCGGCGGTTTCTCCGCCGCCGAGGCGGAACTGAACATCACCCGCTCCACCATCAGCATCCATATCGCCAATCTCGAAGCGCGCCTGAACCTGAAGCTGTGCCAGCGCGGCCGCAGCGGCTTCGCGCTGACCGAAGAGGGCAGCATCATCTATGAGTCGGCGCAGAAGCTGTTCGGTTCGCTGGAGGAATTCCGCTCCACCGTCAACAACCTGAACTCCACGCTGTCCGGCGATCTGCGCCTGCTGTTTTCCGATACCGTCAGCGGCGATCCGCGCCTGCAGCTACCGGACCTGATCAACCACCTGCATGAGCAGGCCCCGGACGTCTATATCACCGTCGATGTGGCGTCGATGTCAGAGATCGAGCAGAAGGTAATTAATGAAGAGGCCGAGATCGGCTTCGTGCCGCTGCACCGCGAGATCGAGGGGCTGGAGTATATCCACCTGTTCACCGACGTGTGCCGGCTCTACTGCCACCGCCGCCACCCGCTGTACGAGGTCTCCGAGGCGGCGCTGACCGACGAGCTGATCGATGCCCAGGCGCTGATCCAGGCCGGCCTGAAGCCGCACAAGGACGCCGCCAGCCTGATCCGCAACATGGACCTGCGCGCCACCGCCTACTATTACGAGACCCGCCTGGCGATGATCCGCTCCGGCAAGTATGTCGGTTTCCTGCCCGAACACTACGTACGCAACGCCACCGCCCCCGACGAGCTGCGCGCGCTACAGCCCGACACCCGCTTCTACCGCCTCGATTCCGGCGCCATCGTGCGCAAATCGGCCCGTCCCAACAAGGCCCGCGACCTGTTCCTGGCGCTGCTGCGGGAAAAATGGCCCGCCTGATCCCCCGCCACTGCAAAATTTGACCGTTCGGTTATATCATTCGCCCTGTACTCATTTTTTGACTGTGTAATAATCAGGCGGTTGCGGATTTACCGGCGTTACGGGCCCCATGAGCCCGTAACCTACGTGAGCGCGAGCCTTTCGCGTCGTATGGATATGAAGGGGAAAAACAATATGGCGAACAGTTTCACACATTTTCGTAAGACCCTGCTGGCTGCAGCTACCGCACTGACCCTGGCGGGGGCAGCGCAGGCGGAAACCCTGAAGATCGCCCTGGCCGGTCCGGCCACCGGCCCGGTCGCCCAGTACGGCGACATGCAGAAGATCGGCGTGCTGGCCGCCATCGACTACATCAACGCCAACGGCGGCGTCGACGGCATGCAGCTCGAAGGCGTGATCTATGACGACGCCTGCGACCCGAAACAGGCCGTGGCAGTCGCCAACAAGATCGTTAACGACGGTATCACCCATGTCGTCGGTCACCTGTGCTCCAGCTCCACCGAGCCCGCCGCCGATATCTACGACGAAGAGGGCGTGCTGATGATCACCGCCGCCTCCACCTCGCCGAGCATCACCGAGAAGGGCTACCAGATGATCTTCCGCACCATCGGCCTGGACAGCATGCAGGGTACGATGGCCGCCAGCTATATCCTCGACACGGTCAAACCGAAAACCATCGCCATCATCCACGACAAGCAGCAGTACGGCGAGGGCCTGGCCACCACCGTCAAGGCCGCACTGGAGGAGAAAGGCGTCAAGCCGGCGATGTTCGAAGGCGTGACCGCCGGCGACAAGGACTTCTCCGCGCTGATCGCCAAGCTGCAGAAGAGCGACGTGGACTTCGTCTACTACGGCGGCTACCCGAGAAGGGGTTCAAAGCCCAGTTCATGGGGCCTGAGGGTATCGTCAACTCCGACCTGGCGAAGATCGCCGGCGATGCGGTCGAGGGCGTATTTGCCACCGCCCCGAAGAGCTTCGACCAGAACCCGGAAAACGCCGAGCGCGTAGCGGCGATCACCGCCAAGGGTGAGGATCCGACCGGCCCGTTCGTATTCCCGGCCTATGCCGCGGTGCAGATCATGGCCGACACCATCAAGGCGATCGGCAACAGCGATGCGACTGAAATGGCGTCCTACATCCACGCCAACAGCTTCGACACCGCGATCGGCACCGTCAAATATGACGCCAAGGGCGACCTGACCGAGTCCACCTTCCTGGTCTACCAGCTCCACGCCGACGGTTCCAAAACCGCCGCTCCGTAAGCGGCTCCATCCTACCCCTGTACCGGCGCCAGCGCCGGCTGCAGGGGTAGCTGTTTTCAGCTAACCGCCTTCCGGCAACCACTGCACTACTGGTAAACATCGATGACCGAAGCCAGCCTTTATCTTTTGCAGCAGATCATCAACGGACTGACCATCGGCTCGACCTATGCCCTGATCGCCATCGGCTACACGATGGTGTACGGCATTATCGGCATGATCAACTTCGCCCACGGCGAGATCTACATGATCGGCTCCTATATCGCCTTTATCGTTATCACCGGCCTGCTCGGCATGGGGCTGGTGGCCCTGCCGGTGATCCTGCTGATCGCCCTGATCGTCGGCGTTATCATCGCCAGCACCTACGGCTGGGCCGTGGAGCGGGTCGCCTATCGACCGCTGCGCAACAGTAACCGCCTGATCGCGCTGATCTCCGCCATCGGCATGTCGATCTTCCTGCAGAACTTCGTGGTACTGGCCCAGGGCTCCCGCGACGTGGCGATGCAGCCGGTGATCCGCGGCGCCCTGCTGCAGATCGGCCACGTCAACACCTTCGAGGTGTCGATCTCCTACATGCAGGCGCTGATCTGGCTGGTCACGCTGATCTGCATGACCGGCCTGACCCTGTTCATCTCCCGCTCGCGCATGGGCCGCGCCTGCCGCGCCTGTGCCGAAGACCTGGGGATGACCAACCTGCTCGGCATCGACACCAACCGCATCATCTCGCTGACCTTCGTCATCGGCGCCGCGCTGGCGGCCGTGGCCGGCCTGTTGCTCGGCCTCTACTACGGCGTGGTCAACCCGTTCATCGGCTTCATGGCCGGACTGAAGGCGTTCACCGCGGCGGTACTGGGCGGCATCGGCTCGGTCCCCGGCGCCATGCTCGGCGGCCTGATCCTCGGCGTGGCCGAAGCGCTGACCGCCGCCTACTTCCCGTCCGAATACAAGGATGTGGTGGCGTTCGGCCTGCTGGTACTGATCCTGCTGTTCCGCCCCACCGGCATCCTCGGTAAACCGGAGGTGGAGAAAGTCTGATGCGCAGCTCTTTGACTAATGCCATTTTCGCCGCCGGCGTGACCCTGCTGCTGGCCTGCCTGATGCTCGGCGTCCGCCTCGGCGCCGACGGCACCCAACTGATCGTGACCGGCGCCGGTGCCGAACGCTGGGAGTGGATCCTGGCCGGCGTCGGCCTGGTGTTCCTGGTGCAGCTGTTCTCGGCCCGCATCGACGCGCTGTTCGGCCGCATCCCGAAACCCCGGCTCGGCTATCTGCTGCCCACCGGCGCCGCGCAACAGCGGCTGAAACCCTGGCTGCTGGCGGCGCTGCTGGTCGGCATGCTGGTGTGGCCGTTCATGGTGTCGCGCGGGGCGGTCGACCTGGCCACGCTGACGCTGATCTATATCATGCTCGGCCTCGGCCTCAATATCGTGGTCGGCCTGGCGGGCCTGCTCGATCTGGGTTACGTGGCGTTCTACGCCGTCGGCGCCTACACCTACGCCCTGCTGTCGCAGTATTTCGGCCTGTCGTTCTGGGCCTGCCTGCCGATCGCCGCACTGCTCGCCGCCTCGTTCGGTTTCCTGCTCGGTTTCCCGGTACTGCGCCTGCGCGGCGACTACCTGGCGATCGTCACCCTCGGTTTCGGCGAGATCATCCGCATCCTGCTCAACAACTGGACCTCGGTCACCGGCGGCCCCAACGGCATCTCCGGGATCGAGAAGCCGACCCTGTTCGGCCTCGAATTCAGCCGCCGCGCCAGCGCGGGGGGGCAGACCTTCCACGAGTTCATCGGGATCGACTACAACAGCTCCTACCGGGTGATCTTCCTGTACCTGATCGCCGTGCTGCTGGTGACCATCGTCGTCTACCTGATCAACCGCCTGATGCGGATGCCGGTGGGCCGGGCCTGGGAGGCGCTGCGCGAGGATGAGATCGCCTGCCGCTCGCTGGGGCTGAACCGCACCGTGATCAAGCTCTCGGCGTTTACGCTGGGCGCCTCCACCGC
>QKGH01000078.1 GCA_003250495.1 Marinobacterium sp. | reverse complement strand
CGGACCAGCACCAGCTCGCCGACCATGTTCATGATCTTGTCGAGCAGCCGGGTATCGACGCGGACGTTGCTCTCCGGTGCCGCCTTCTGGGCCTGGGCGACGCTGCCAGCACGGGCCGTCTCCGTTGCCGGGGCCTTCTCCACCGCCGGCGCCAACGGGCGAGCCAGCGCTTGCGGCGGCACAACGGCCGCCGGCGCTACCGCGGCGACCGACGCCGGCTGGGCATGCGCGAACGCCCCCTGCCCCTGGGACTGCAACTGGTCCAGCAGCGATTCGAACTCATCGTCGGTGATCAGGTCGCTATCGGCTTCCGCGTTGTCCGGCGCCGCAGGGGCTCCTCCTGCTTACCCGGCGCGCCGCCGGGACCATGCAGCTCGTCGAGCAGCGCCTCGAACTCATCTTCGGTGATCAGGTCCGACTCGTCGTCATCGAGGTCGGCAATTTCGTTGACCCCCGCCAGGTCGCCCAGCAGCAGATCGAACTCATCGTTCGGCGTATTCGGATTAGCGGCGGCGGGCGGCGCAGCAACGGCCGCTGCCGGCGGCGGCGCGACCGGCTTGGCAGCCGCGGCAGGGGCCGCCGCGCCCTTGAGCTCGGCGAAATCGATCAGCCGCTGCAGCAGCGCCGCAGAAGCGTGTTCCGGCTCCCGCCCCTGACGCACCGATTCGAACATCGAGTTGACCGCATCCAGTGCCTGCAGCACGACATCCATCAATTCGGGACTGATCGTCAGTTCGCCGTTCCGCAGCAGGTCGAACAGGTTTTCCGCCTTGTGGCAGCACTCGACCATCGCGTCCAGCTGCAGGAAGCCCGCGCCGCCCTTGACCGTGTGAAAGCCACGGAAGATCGCGTTCAGTAGATCTCGATCGTCAGGCCGCTGTTCCAGATCGACCAGTTGTTCCGACAACTGCTCGAGAATCTCGCCTGCCTCAACGAGGAAGTCCTCGAGAATCTCCTGATCGACATCGAAACCCATAGGCTGCTCCTAATCAAAAACCCAGGCTGGAAAGCAGGTCATCCACATCGTCCTGATTACAGGCGACGTCCGGATCCCCTTTACGGATCTGCGGCCCCTCGGCGCGGATCTCGTCATTTTTATTCGGTTGCTTTACCGGCATCTCCGGCGCTTCATCCGCGCTCATTCCGCTGAGCTGTTCGACTTTGGAAGCCATCTCCATCAGTTTGACCAGTTGCCCCTCGACCTGGGTCAACAGCGTGATCACGCGTCGGATCAACTGGCCGGTGATATCCTGGAAGCCCTGCGACACCAAGATGTCGGTCAAGGCCGTCCGTAGTTCCGCAATACTCTTCTCCGATTCATCTTTCAGGGCGCAGGTCCGGTCGTAAACGCCGTCCAGCGCCGCGAATTCGCCCTCGAGCTGCCCCACCAGCAGTAACAGGTCGCGAAACCGGCTGCTCTGATTGTCGAGCCGATCGACCAGGTTCAGCGACTGGTCCACCCGGTCCATGGTCTGGTGCGCGGTCTTCTCCGTCAGATCGATGACGTAGGACAGACGCTCGGAGGCGTCGCTCATCGCATCGATCGAAGCGTCGCCCTCACCGGCCAGGCGTCCACCGACATCGCTGGAGAAGGATTTGATCGCCTCGTGCAGGCCCCGGGTCAGATGCCCTACTTCGTTATAGAACACCTCGTGACGGGCGGCCTGAAGCTGGTTGATCAGGTTGATCGCCTGCGGCAGATCCCCTGCACCCAACGCCGCGACCAGCGCCTCGGCCTTCTGCTTGAGGACCTCTCCCAGCCCGTCCAGATCCCACTTATCCGCTTCCGTCATCAGGCACTCCCGCTAGGCCGCATCACCCCTGCAGACGTTCAAAGATCTTGTCGATCTTCTCTTTCAGCACGGCGGCCGTGAACGGTTTCACCACGTAGCCGTTCACACCCGCCTGAGCGGCGGCGATGATCTGCTCGCGTTTGGCCTCGGCCGTCACCATCAGTACCGGGATATGGGCCAGATTGGGGTCGGAGCGCACCTCCCTGATCAAGTCGATACCGCTCATGCCAGGCATATTCCAATCGGTGATCAGGAAATCGACTCGACCCAGCTTCAGGATCGGCAACGCCGTTTTTCCGTCATCGGCTTCTTCGACGTTGGTGAACCCCAGATCACGCAACAGGTTCTTGATGATGCGCCTCATCGTCGAAAAGTCGTCGACGACGAGAATCTTGATGTCTTTCTTCAAGACAGGTTCCCCCGGTTATTTACACCATATCACTCAGGCCTCAGCCCGACCGGCTGGCGTCCTATTTCCAATCCTTCAAGCGCGCCCGCAACCGCGCCGCCGCTTGACTGTGAATCTGACTGACCCTGGATTCGGTGACGCCCAGGACCTGTCCAATCTCTTTCAGATTCAGCTCTTCATCGTAATACAGCGCCAACACCAGCTTTTCACGCTCGGGCAGGGTCTCGATCGCCCGCGCCAGCGCGCCCTGGAAGGCACGCTCCTGGATCTGCGCCCCCGGCTCCGGCTCGGCCCCCGCCAGCTGGACGCCTGCCGCATGTTCGCTCTCTTCGGTCAATTCATCGAGGCTGAACAGGCGACTTTCGGCTGAATCCTTGAGCAACCCGTGGTAGGTATCGATCGATACACCGAGTTCGGTCGCCACCTCGCTATCCGATGCATCCCGCCCGGTACGAGCCTCCACCCGGGCGATCGCTTCGCTGACCCGGCGCCCGTTGCGATGCACCGAACGTGGCGTCCAGTCGCCCCGGCGCACCTCATCGATAATCGCCCCGCGGATACGGATCCCGGCATAGGTCTCGAAGCTGGCGCCTTTGCCGGCATCGTATTTGCTCCAGGCCTCCAGCAACCCCAGCATGCCGGCCTGCACCAGATCCTCCAGCACCACCGAGGAGGGCAGACGTGCCATCAAATGCCGCGCAATACGCGTGACCAGCGGCGCATACTGCGCCACCAGTTCCTGCCCTGACCGGTACTCAAGCTGGTTATACATGTAAGGTCTTGAGTTTCTAGTTCCCTAACGCCCTTGAACCAGCCGCTCAACAAAGAATTCGAGGTGGCCGCGCGAGGTTCGCGCGACGGGCCACTCGTCGACCCGGTTGGCTAGCTGACGGTATGCGAGGGCAGCTTTGCTCGTCGAAAACGCTTTTAAAACAGGCGTTTGCTTCTGAACAGCCTTGCGCACCGCCTCATCATAAGGGATTGAGCCAAGGTATTGAAGCGTCACATCGAGGAAGCGGTCGGTGACGGTTAGCAGCTTGTTGAACATGTTGCGACCTTCACTTTCGCTGCGCACCATGTTCGCCAACACCCGGAAGCGGGTCATCTGGTAATCGCGACTGAGCAGCTTGATCAGCGCATAAGCGTCGGTGATCGACGTCGGTTCGTCGCAGACGACCACCAGCACCTCCTGCGCCGCCCGCACGAAGCTGACCACCGATTCCGAAATACCCGCCGCCGTATCGACCACCAGCACATCGAGGTCATCGGCGATATCGCTGAAGGCATGGATCAGCTCCGCATGCTGGTGCGCACTCAACGCCGTCATCTCCTGGGTACCGGAGGAGGCGGGCACGATCCAGAAGTTGTCGCCGGCGCTGACCAACACTTCGCGCAGCGTGCACTCCCCCGCCAGCACATCGGTGATATTGCGCTTCGGACGCAGACCCAGCATGACATCGACATTCGCCAGCCCCAGGTCGGCATCCATCAGCACCACACGCCGCCCCATCTCACCCAGCGCCACCGCCAGGTTGACCGCTACGTTGGTCTTGCCCACGCCGCCCTTGCCGCCGGTAACGGCGACCACCTTGACCGGGTGAGACTGCTTCATATTCATACTCTGCTATCAGCCCGCCCGGTACAACGAACCACTGCCCGACGCCCGCCGCGAGCTGGCGCGCTCGCTGTCGCGCTGCGCCGTTACCACCGCCCGGCTGACCAGGTCGTGGCGTCGTGCCACGCCGATATCGTCCGGTATCTTCTGGCCGTCAGCGACGTAGGCGACCGGCAGCTTCTTCTCCACCGCCAGCGTCAACGCCTCGCCGAGGCTGCCGGATTCATCCATCTTACTCAGCACGCAACCGTTCAACCCCAGGCCGGCGTACGTTTCCCAGGCATTTTCCAGCAATTGACGCTGGCTGGAGCAGGAGAGCACCAGCAGCTTCTTCAGGCGTACCGAAACGCTCGACAACATCTCGATCTGCAACTGCCCGGCCGGATCCTGCGCATTCATGCCGGCGGTATCGATCAACACCAGGCGCTTGCCGCTCAGGGAGTGCAGCACCTCCTCCAGGCTGTTGTTCTCATCGACGACGCGGACCGGCACATCGAGGATCCGGCCGAACGTCTTCAGCTGTTCGTGGGCGGCGATGCGGAAGCTGTCGGTGGTCACCAGCGCCAGGCTGGAGCTGCCATGCGCCAGCACATAGCGCGCCGCGAGCTTGCCGATGGTCGTGGTTTTGCCGACACCGGTCGGACCGAGGAACGCCAGCATACCGCCCCGTTCGATCATCTCCTCGCCGACCACCGGAATCGCATCGGCCAGGCGTGCCAGGGAGTTACGCCACGCCTTATCGAGCGGCAGACCCGCCTCGATCGGCGCCATCAGCTGCCCGGTCAGGCGCTCCCCCAACCCCAGTCGCTGTAGCCGCTGCCCCAACTGCCCCTTCACGGAATCGGCGATCTCGCCGCCCGCCGGCGGCATCGGCGCACTGACGCGCGGCGGCTCGGCCGGCTGGCGGCGCAGCTGCTGCTCCAGCATCGACCGAAGCTGATGGATCTCGCTCTGCATGTTCTGGATCAGATCGTGATCGCCCGCGACCGCCGCGGGCCTCTCCGGCGTCCTCGCCGGCACTGCCGGCGCCTCCGGATCGCGGCGCGGCGCCATCTCATCGCGCGCCGCCGCATGTTCCCGCTGCCGCACGCGCAGCGATTCGAGTATCGCCTGCAGCTCCTCCTCGCCCTCGCCCTCCAGCTGTCGGTTGGCGCTACGGCTCACCTCGGGACGAATCCCCTCCCGTGCCTGCGCCAGATCCATCCGGGTGCGCTGCAGTTCGCGCTGCAGCTCATCGTCGCCCGACATATCCGCCAACGTACCGTCGTCCGCATTGCGCGGCGCGCTGCGGGTGCCGGTCTGGGTCAGGATCTGTACCTGCTGCTCCCGGCGCCGGGCGCGCTCGCGTTTCAGCTCCGCCTGTGCCGCCTCGTACTCATCCTCCCGCGCCGCCACGATCTCTACCCCGCCGGCAACACGATGGTTAGACACGATCACCGCATCGGGACCGATCTCCTCGCGTACCCGCCGCATGGCCTGGCGCATGTCTGGTGCAAATATGCGTTTTACTTTCATATTCGTCCCTTATCGGCCGACTGGTAGAGTTTCGTTAGCCATTTTGCCCTCCAACGGTGGCCACGATCGTGACCTTCTTGTTCTCGGGAATCTCCTGATAGGAGAGCACATGGATCAACTGCTCGCCATAACGCACAAACTTGGCCAGTAGCGGCCGAATCGGGGCCGACACCAACAGCACCGACGCTTGCCCTTTCATCTCCTGGGCCTGCGCCGCGCTGGCCAGCGACTTCTGCAGCCGCTCCGCCATCCCGGGCTCGAGCACCATCCCCTCTTCACCCTGCTGGCGCTGCTGCATCGAACTGAGCAACAACTGCTCCAATGGCGGATCCAGCGTAATCACCGGCAGCTCGGGCGCAGCGCCGTTGATCGTCTGTACGATCAAACGCGCCAACGCGATACGTACCGCCGCCGTCAATGCCAGCGGATCCTGGGTGCGGTTCACCGCCTCGGCAAGTGACTCCATTATGGTGCGAAAATCCTTCAGCGGCACCTGTTCCATCAGCAGATTCTGCAACACTTTCAACAACACGCTGAGCGAAAGCTTCTTCGGCACCAGCTCCTCGACCAGCTTCGGCGACTTCTTCGCCTGCAGATCCAGCAGCTGCTGCACCTCCTCATGCCCGAGCAGTTCATGGGCATGCGCGTTCAGCACCTTGTTGATGTGGGTCGCGACCACGGTACTGGCATCGACCACGGTATAACCCAGCGTCTGCGCGCGCTCCTTGTGCGCCTTTTCGATCCAGATTGCATCCAGGCCGAAGGCGGGATCCTTCACCGCCACCCCCTTCACCTCGCCGAACACCTGACCGGGATTGATCGCCAGCTCCCGATCCGGATAGATCTCCGCCTCGCCGACGATGACCCCCATCATGGTGATACGGTAGGCGCCGGGCGACAGGTCCAGGTTATCGCGGATATGCACCGACGGTACCAGGAAGCCCAACTCCTGCGACAGCTTCTTGCGCACCCCCTTGATCCGTCCCAACAGCTGCCCACCCTGCAGCTTATCCACCATCGGAATCAGGCGATAGCCCACCTCGAGCCCGACCATGTCGACCGGCAGCACATCGTCCCACCCCAGCTCGCGGCTCTCCTCGGGCGTCGGCTCCGGCTTTCGGCTCGCTTCCCGCTCCTGTGCGGCACTCTGCGCCTGACGTTTTTGCGCGCGCTGGCTGATCCACCAGCCCAGGCCGCCCGCCAGCGACGCCAGCGACAGAAAGGCCAGATGCGGCATGCCGGGCACGCTGCCCATGATCGCGAGGATCCCCGCCGATACATAGAGCGCCCGCGGCGAGGCGAACATCTGCCGGAACACCTGCTGCCCCATCTCCTCGGACGAGTTGGCGCGGGTCACCATCACCGCCGCCGCGGTGGACAGCAGCAGCGACGGGATCTGCGCGACGAGGCCATCGCCGATCGTCAACAGCGCGTAGTAGCGTACGGCGGTGGAAAAATCGAGGCCGTGCTGCAGCATCCCTATCCCCAGGCCGCCGAGCAGGTTGATGATCAGGATCATGATCCCGGCCACGGCATCGCCGCGAACGAACTTCGATGCACCGTCCATCGCGCCGTAGAAGTCCGCCTCCTGGGTCACCTCACGGCGCCGGTCCCGGGCCTCGTCCTGATTGATCAGCCCCGCGTTCAGGTCGGCATCGATCGCCATCTGCTTGCCCGGCATCGCATCGAGGGTAAAGCGAGCGCTCACTTCGGAGATACGCCCCGCGCCCTTGGTTACCACGACGAAGTTGATGATCACCAGGATCAGGAACACGATGACACCGACGATATAGTTGCCGCCCACCACCACATCGCCGAACGCCTGGATCACCTTGCCCGCCGCATCGCCCCCCTCATGGCCATACAGCAGCACGACCCGGGTAGAGGCGACGTTCAACGCCAGCCGCAGCAGCGTGGCACCGAGCAGGATGGTGGGGAAAACCGCGAAATCGAGCGGCCGCAGCGCATAGATGGCGACCAGCAGCACCACGATCGACAGCGCGATATTGAAGGTGAAGGAGACATCGAGCAGGAACGGCGGCATCGGCAGGGTCACCATCGCCAGCACGACGAGCAGCAGCAGCGGAATACCGAGATTCCCCTGACTCAGGCTACGGGCACTGCTCAAAATGGCGGAACGGTCCAAACCTACCCCTCATCCAGTACGACATCGAACCGATGCCAAAACGTCAAATTTTCGACGCACACAACACACAGCACACCGAACGGCGCCATCTTCACCACTCGGCAACAGGATATCATCAATTTATTGACGCTTTACAAACGATTAAGGAAAGGTAAAGCAAGAATCCCGCCAATCGGCACTATTCGGGATCGACACGCAACTCGGCGGGAATCTCGATCTCCTCCTCCGCCGGCGGCCGAGGGCGATCGGTTTCGAGGTGTTGCCGGTAGCGCTGCAGTTGGTAGACGTACGCGAGCACCTGGGCCACCGACTTATACAGTCCAACCGGCACCTCGTCGCCCACCTCGGCGGCGTGGTACAGGGCCCGCGCCAGCGCCGGGGCGGAGAGGATCGGCACCTCGTGCTCGTCGGCGATCTCGCGGATCTTCAGGGCCACGAAATCGGCCCCCTTGGCCACCACGAACGGGGCATTGCCGCGGCTTTGATCGTACTTCACCGCCACCGCGTAGTGAGTCGGGTTGGTGATCACCACATCGGCTTCCGGCACATCTTTCATCATCCGGTTGCGCGCCATCTCCATCTGCATGCGCCGGATCCGCCCCTTCACCTCCGGCTTACCTTCGGTGTTCTTCATCTCATCCTTGATCTCCTGCAGCGTCATCATCAGCTTCTTGTTGTAGCTGTAGAGCTGATAGGGCACGTCGAGCAGCGTAATCAGGATCATCGCCGCGCTCATCAACAGGAAGGACCAGAGCAGGATATCGACGGCATGCACCATCGCCAGGTCCACCGTCTGCTTAGCCAGTGAACTGAGCTGGACCCGGTCACCCAACAGCACCAGGACCGCGACGCTACCGACGACGAGGAACTTGCCCAGCGCCTTGCCGAGTTCGACCAGGGCATTGAGCGAAAACATCCGCTTCAGGCCCGACAACGGGTTGATACGGCTACCCTTGGGCTGCAACGACTGACCGCTGAAGTTCCACCCACCCATCGCGATAGGCGTAAGCAGGGCGGCGAGGATCAGCAGACCGAGGAAGCCACCGATGCTGAGCGCGGCATCCAGCAGCATCGCCGTCAGATGCTCGATCATCAGCGCCGGGTCCGAAATCGCCTGCCGATCCAGGGTAAAACTCGCCCGCATCAACTCCATCATCGCCCGCGCCACCGGCCCGCCGAACACCAGCCCGCCGAGGGCCGCCACCAGCAGCAGCACCGTGGTATTCAGCTCGCGCGAACGTGGGATATCGCCCTTCTTGCGCGCATCGCTGAGGCGTTTCGCGGTTGGTTGTTCGGTCTTTTCCTGACCGCTCTCTTCAGCCATGGGGCGGCGCCTCCAGCAGACTGGAGATCAGTTCCAGAACGTTGCGGGAAAAGGTGTCGTACTGACCGAGGAAGCCGCCCAGGGAGGCCCAGACGATGAATATCCCCATCAGCATCGTGAACGGAAAACCGATGGCGAAGATGTTGAGCTGCGGTGCCGCCTTGGTCATGATGCCGAAGGCGAAGTTGACCACCAGCAGCGCCGTGACCGCGGGCAGTGCCATCAACACCCCGGCCGAGAACAGCCAGCCCCCGGCCAGCGCCAGCCGCCACAGGTTATCCATGTCGAACAGTGGCGCCCCGACCGGCAGCACGACGAAACTGCGCGCCAGAATCTCGATCATCGCCAGGTGCCCATCCATCGCCAGGAACATCAGCATCACCAGCATCAGGTAAAACTGCCCGAGCACCACCACCGAAGTACCGTTGGCCGGATCGGTCATCGATGCGAACCCCAACCCCATCTGGTTGGCGATCATCTGGCCGCCGAGCACGAAGGTTTCCATCAGGATATTGAGGGTGAACCCCAGCAGGCTACCGATCAGTACCTGCTTGCCGATCTCGATCCAGGTCGCCGGCGCCAGGCCGTCGGTCACCGCCGGCATCGGCGGCAACACCGGCACCAGCACCACAGTCAGCGCCAGCGCCAGTCCCAAGCGGACTCGCATCGGCACCAACCGGGTACCGATGATCGGCATCGCCATCAGCATCGACGCGATCCGGAACAGCGGCCAGAGGAACAGGGCCACGGCGTGCTCGATCTGCGTCAAATCGATCTGCATGGGCTAGCCGATCATGCGCGGAATGTTCATGAACAGGAAATGGAACAGGTCGGACAGCTTGGTCACTATCCAGGGGCCGAACCACATCAGCGCCAGCAGCGTCACCACCAGGCGCGGCAGGAAACTCAGCGTCTGCTCGTTGATCTGCGTCGCAGCCTGGAATACCGACACAACCAGCCCCACCACCAGCCCCGGCAGGACGATCACCGAGGCGATCATCACCACCAGCCAGATAGCGCTGCCGAACAGGTCCAGTACCTCGCCCGCTGCCATATCCCCCTCCTCGCGCTAGACGCCGAAACTGGCCGCCAGCGTTCCCATCACCATCGCCCAGCCATCCACCAGCACGAACAGCATGATCTTGAACGGCAGCGAAATGATCACCGGCGACAACATCATCATCCCCATCGCCATCAGCACGCTGGCCACCACCAGGTCGATCACCAGGAACGGGATGAACAGCATGAAACCGATCTGGAACGCCGTCTTCAGCTCACTGGTCACGAATGCCGGTACCAGGACCGTGAACGGGATCTCGGCTGGCTCGGCGACCGGCGCGGTGGCGGAGATCCGCATGAACAGATCCAGGTCGTTCTGCCGGGTATTGTGGATCATAAAGTTGTGGAACGGCTGCCCGGCCGCCTTGACCGCGTCCAGCGTACCGAGCTCCTCGTTCAGGTAGGGTTGCACGGCACGCTCGTTCACCTGGTTCAGCACCGGCGTCATGATGAACAGGGTCAGGAACAGGGACAGTCCGACCAGCACCTGGCTCGACGGGGTCTGCTGCAGCCCCAGCGCCTGACGCAGGATCGACAACACGATGATGATCCGGGTAAAGGAGGTCATCATCATCAGGATCGCCGGCAGGAAAGTCAGCAGCGTCATCAGCGCGAGAATCTGGATCGTCACGCTGTAGTCGGTGGTGCCATCGGCTCCGGTCACGACGGTAACGGCGGGAATACCGGGATCCGCACTCCAGGCCGGCAGCGCCCACAGCCCCAGCAGGACGCCGCACCAGGCGGCGAACGCGCGCCACCTCATTGCCGCGTCTCCCGCTGCCGCGTCAATGCCTCCTGCAGACGCTGGGCGAAGGCACCGGGCGCCGCCCGGGTCGGTTCCAGCACCGGCTGCTCGAAGCGCTCCAGCAGCGTCACCTGACCGTTGCCGACCCCCAGCAGCAGTTGCTGCTCGCCGACCTGCACCAGCACCGCCCTTTCGCGCTGCCCCAGCGGCAGTACCGCCACCACCTGCATACCGCTGCGCTGCCCCGGCAGCAGATTGACCCGCCGAACCAGCCAGGCCAGCAGCAGGATCAGCGCGATCACCGCCAGCAGTCCCAGCACCAGTTGCACCACGGCGCCCGGAGCCACCGGATCGACCGGCGGCGGAGCCGCCGTGCCGGTCGGCGTGGCGGCGGCAAGTAGCGGGGAGAGCGGAAGCAGGCACAGCGCGATCAGACCACGCATCACTTTAACCGCCGGATACGTTCCTGGGGGCTGATCACATCGGTCAAGCGAATGCCGTAACGGTCGTTGACGACCACGACCTCACCATGGGCGATCAGGGTACCGTTGATGCGGACATCGAGCGGCTCGCCGGCAACCCGGTCCAGCTCGATGACCGAGCCCTGGCTCAGCTGCAGCAAGTTACGGATCGGGATCTCGGTACCGCCCACCTCCATCGTCATCCGCACCGGGATATCGAGGATCACATCCAGCTTGGGATCGTTGAGAGGAACCGACTCATCCTGCAACTCGTCGAGATCGACGGGCTTGGCCTCGACGGCACCGGCCTGCCCGGTCTGCTCTTCGAGCGCCGCCGCCCATTCGTCAGCGAGAGCCTGTTGATCCAGATCCTGATTATCGTCACTCACCTAACTGTTTCTCCGCCGCCGTTTATTCGGACTGATTACTGACCTGGTCGAGCACTTTGATCGCCAGATTACCACGGGAGGCGCCCAGCTGGCAGTAATAGACCGGCACCCCGCCGGCGCGCAACACCAGCCGCTCGTCCAGGTCCACGGGGATCACATCGCCCGCCTCCAGCGCCATGACATCGCGCAGCGTCATCTCCCGCTCGGCCACCACCAGATTGAGCTCCAGCGGCGACAGCATCACGTCGCGGGTCAGCGCCGCCTGCCAGCGTTCGTCCTTCTGTTCTTCGGTATTCTGATAGCCCGAGACCAGCACCTCGCGCAGCGGCTCCAGCATCGAGTAGGGCAGGGTTACGTGCAACTCCCCGGTACCCCCCTCCAGGTCGACCTGGAAGGTACTGACGACCACGACTTCGGTGGGGTTGACCACGTTGGCCATCGCCGGGTTGACCTCGGAGCCGATATAGTCGAACTGCAGGTCGATGATCGGACGCCAGGCATCTTCCAGGTCGCTGAACAGCTGCTGCAAAACCTTGCGCACCAGGCGCGACTCCGTCGGGGTGAATTCGCGCCCTTCGATCTTGGCGTGACGGCCATCGCCACCGAAGAATTGATCGACCAAGCGGAACACCAGTTTGGCGTCCATGATGAACAGCGCCGTGCCGCGCAGCGGAGTGACTTTGACCAGGTTCATGCTGGTGGGCACGTACAGCGTGTGGATGTAGTCCCCGTACTTCATGACCTGGACACCGCCGACGGTGACATCGGCAGTGCGCCGCAGCAGGTTGAACAGGCTGATACGGGTATGCCGGGCGAAGCGCTCGTTGACCATCTCCAGCGTGGGCATGCGCCCACGCACGATACGCTCGTGACTGGCGAGGTCGTAGCTGCGGACGCCGCCCTCATCCTCCTCCGCCGTTTCGTCAGCTGCCTCTACGTCGCCGTCGTCGACGCCGTGCAGCAGCGCATCGATCTCGTCTTGGGACAGAAGGTCTTTCACTGACATGGCAAGGGATTCCCGCTTACTGCATCACGAAATTAGTAAACAGAATCGATTCGACTCCGGGACGGCCAATCTTATCCTGCATGATCGACTGCACCGTTTCGGTCGCCTGCTGCTGCATCGCCCGCTTCCCCTCTATCGTCAGCAGCGTTTCAAACTGCTGGTTCGAGAACAGCGCATTCAGACGTGCCACCACCAGCGGCATATGCAGCGTCAACGCGTCCGCGACGGCCTGATCACGGGACTTGGCCTCGACGTAAGCCTGCAGGTAATGACGCTTGCCATCGTTGGACTGCAGGGTCACGACGAACATCGGCTTGCCCTCCAGCGTACGCACCTTAGTGTAGATAGCGGGCTGCCGGGCCGGTTCGGAGGCCTGGGGTTCGGCCGCATCCCCCGCGCCTGGGGCCAATAAAAAATAGGCCGCTCCGCCGCCACCGGCCAACAGCAGTAGCAGCAGCGCGAGCAGCAGAATCAGTTTTTTCTTACCGGAGCCCTTTACCGCGCTCTCGGCTTCGTTCGCTTCGGCCATCGAACTCTCCGTAATCCGGTTGGCTCACACCCACCGCAGTATCACAGCACAGACAATGGCAACTAATATAACACACTGATTTTCGGTCTGAAGCTTTCGTCAGGCGTAATAGTCGACCAAGCCCACGGCCACCGTTGCCGCGGTCCCGGCCAGTGTCGCATCCTCGGCGGCGCCCTGACCATACTCCCCGTTCCCACCGCCCTGGGTGGAGGCACCGTACGCCCGCTCCCCGCTCTGCTGCCCCGGCTGATCGGACACCGACGATTGCCCCAGGCTCAACCCCTGCTCGCTAAACATCTCCCGCAATCGGGGCAACTGCTGCTCCAGCGCCTCCCGTACATGGGCATGGGGAGAAGTAAAACTGACGCTGACCTGGTCCTGGGCCCCCAGGTGCACACGGATCTGCAGCGCACCCAGCTCCGGCGGATCGAGCTGGATCTCGGCGCTTCTCGGCCCATATTGGGCCATCATCACCGCCCGCTGCCCGATGGCACGCCCCCAGAGCGGGTTTTGCAGTCGCCGCGCCAGGCTCTCCGGCAACGGCGGTTGACCAGCGGTCTCGGGAGCGGCAGCAGCTAAAGCCGGCGTCGCTGTAGTGGTCGCGGCACCAGCCCCCGCCGTGGCACTGCCACCGGACAGCGCCGTACCCGGATTGGCATCCTGCACGGCGGACAACCCTGCCGCCAGATGCTGGGCTCCGCCCTGCACCGACGCTCCCTGAGCGCCGCTCCCGTTGCCAGGGTTATCGGCAGAGAGGGTCGGCTTCACGCTTTCCATGGGCAACGCCTGTGCACTCTTCGCAGCCCCGCCATCGCCGTCAACGGTCGTCGCCGGGGAGACCAGCCGATGCGCATTCGCGCGCGCCGTTGCCACTCCCGTCACCGCGGCCGCCGGTGACCTATCGTCCGACATAACCCCGCCGGACCGTTCTTCGTCCATGGCCATATCGCCGCCCGTCTGCGGCGCTAACGCCGTCACCGCGGTGCCAGTTGCAGGCCTGGATGTTTCGTCCCTACGCCCGGTCGCGGCCGCCGTATTGGCGCTGCCTTGCGGGGCAGCGCTACCCGGCGCATCGCCGGTGATAACGCTCGCCGCTCGAGACAGCCCCCCGACTCCGGCGTCTGCGGCCTGGGTGTTACGCACCTCGGCCGCCGGGGGCGACGGATTTGCATCCGCTGCGGTGACGGCAACGCCCCGGGGATCGACCGCCAGCGCCGCATCCCGGGCCGCCGGCGCAGACACTGCCTCGTTACCCAACGCCCCGGGCACGTCTCCGACCTCCCCGGCAACCGCCGGCAACGTCCCCTCGGGAATCGGCTCAGCGCTTATGGCGCGGTCCGGAATCGACCCCGACCGCTCCGCCCCAGACCGATCATCCGGCGTTACGGAACCCGCCCCGGCCTTGGCCGGGTCGCTATCCGCCACCGCGGGCAGCGCCGATTCCGCACCGCCAACCACGACGTCCACCGCGACCGCTCCGGTGGAGTCCGGCGTCTGCTGAGTGCCGGGATCCCGTTCCGTCGCCGGGACCTGCGCTATCGGCGCCAGCCCCGACTCGACATCCTGATCTGCAACCTCGGTACGATCCGCGGCGTCCGCCACCTCATCGGTCACTCCGGCCCCAACCGCTTCGGCCGCCACGCTGGC
>QKGH01000147.1 GCA_003250495.1 Marinobacterium sp. | reverse complement strand
AACAGTGCCGATGTGCTGCTGCAGGTGCCGGCGATGGTCGATCGTCTGGCGCCGATACCGATACGGATCCGTGTGCTGCAGGAGGGGGTGGAGTGGATTTCGTTGCTCAGCGATACGCCGGATCCGGCCCTGTTGGCGCGCTTCTCGCTGGAGGCCGGGACCTTGCCCGAGCTGTCGATCCGGGTCTTCGACAACAGCCTCGATGGTATTCTGGCGGTTGCAACGACCGCTAGCCGCTACCTCGCCGCGCGACGTACCTTTCAACGCCCGGAACCGGAACCGGAACCGGAATCTGAGCCAGAACAGGAACCTGCGCCCGAAGCCTGGGTGCCGGCCGCCGATACGGGCACCGATACAGCCATCGCGCTCGACGATTTCGTCATCGATGCCCTGGGGGGCATAGAGTTTCCGGGGCCGGCGCCGGCCGCCGGGCCGCCGCCGCTGCTGGATGACAAACTGAAACTGAGCGCGGCGCTGGTGGGTGAAACCACGGTTGTTCGTCTCAGTAGCGGTAGCCTGCTGCAGCAGCTGGGCGGCGCTGAAGCGGACGCCGAGCGCTGGATCAGCGAGCTGGAGCTGATGTATGGCGAGCGTCGGGTGCTCAGCGGCGAGCTCAGCTCCGCCGTTTGGCACCAGCCGTTTTTCCAGTTTGCCTTCGCCGGCGGTAAAGCGGGCGACCAGTTGGCGCTGCGCTGGCTGGGCAGCGACGGCAGTCGCGGCCAGCTAACGGCGGAAATAGCGCCGCAGTAGCGGCTTTGGCGCAAATCTCTGCCCGTTGGGGTGTCTCGGAATGGCGCCTGTTTTGGTACAATTGTTCTTTCCTATTTTCCTTGATAAGCGGAGAGTGGTGTGCGCAAAGCTGAATCGGTACTCGGTTGGCGTCTGGGGCTGACACTGAGTACGTTGCTGCTTGTTGCCGGATGTAACGAGGTTAAGGTACAACCCGCGGCGGCCGAGACGCCGCGCGAGCAACCCTCCCCGCCGCCGGGCGCCGCCGGCGCAACGCCCCCGACTTCCGCTACCTCACAGACCGCCGCCCCACAGACTGCCGCCGTCGACGACTCATCTGCCCTGGTACGCAGCCAGCTCGATCAATTGAGCGGCCGCCTGACGCTGCTGCAGGATCAGGTGATCCAGCTCAAGGCGCTGGGGCAGCAGCAGGCCAGTATGGGGCAGGCTGTGCTGGAGCGCCTGCAGCAGCGTGCGGGCGACGCTAGCGAAACCTCTCCGGTAGCCGGGGCGGGCGACGGCACGGCGCAACTCGATGCCGCCATCGCCCAGTTGATGCAGGTGATGAATGGGCTGCAGGGGGGCGTATCCGAGCCCTATGCCATCGCTTCCGCCTATACCGCTAAGGGTGCCTGGATACTGTTGCGTTACGATACCCAGAGTGGCAATACCTGGCTGGCCGATGGCGGTCGCTGGGTGGCGCTGGAGGAGGCCGAGGTGTTGCCGGCGGCGCGTTACCAGGTGCAGATGCTGCGCGCGGATCAGGATTTGAAAGGCTATGTGGCGGTCCGTATCGACCGCTTGAGTGGAAAAAGCTGGTGGTTGAACGATAGGCGCTGGCAGGTGTATCAATAATGCGTGAGTGTGAAGTAAACGATCTTATCCCGCTCTTCAACGGGCTGTTTTTGGATAGCTACAATACCGAGCTGGTCGCCGGCGACGATGAACCGATCTACCTGACGGCCGATGCGCACCATCCCCATCACCGCATCGTGTTTGCCCACGGCTTCTTTGCCAGTGCGTTGCATGAGATCGCGCATTGGTGTGTCGCGGGTCCGCGGCGGCGCCAGTTGAACGATTTCGGCTACTGGTACAAACCGGATGGCCGTAGCGCGGAGGAGCAGGCCGAGTTCGAGCGGGTCGAGGTTCAACCCCAGGCCTACGAATGGATTCTGTCCCAGTCGGCCGGCCATCGCTTCCACTTCAGTGCCGACAACCTGGCATCCGGCATCGGTGCCAGCACCGAATTCATGCGGGCAGTGCATGCGCGCGTGCTGCAGTTGCTGGAGCAGGGGTTGCCGGTGCGGGTACAGCGGTTATCCGATGCGCTGCGGCAGTACTACGCCACGCCCGCGCTGAGCGGCGCGCAGTTCTCGCTGGAGCGGCATCTGCCAGTACAGGAGGTTGCATGAGAGAGTTGAAAATCAAGGCCAGTCGCTGGCAGGAGCAGACGTTACCCAGCGATGCGACGGCGGCGCGAGAGGTGGCGGGGCTGCTGGAGCATGCGGTCTGCCATAGCGATGACTTTCTCTATCATCGTCTGGGGATCGAAGTGGAGGGGGACGCGTACTGGTACCTTTACGCCCTGGCGCTGTCCGGCGAACCGTCGCTGTGGGTGCTGGGGGTGTTCGATACCCCGGGGCAGGCCGATCTGTTTCTGGCGCTGCACGCCGATAACCGGCTCAAGGTGCCGGCTCTGCGCCTGTACGATGCCGGGGCCGGTTGGCTCAAGGTCGACGCCCAGGGCAAGCTGGTCTATCCCCACTACAGCGGCGTCTATCAGGTGGGGCTCAAATCATATCGGGTCACGGCGGTGGCGGGACGTCCGGGGATCTACGAGGCCAGTTACGGCAATCGCGACCATGTCGATTACCTGGGGCAGGCAAACGAAAAAGAGGTTTGCCTGCTGGTCTACAACCATTTCGACGCCCGCCTGCGCGGCTGTAAGCTGTGCTGATCAGTTCATCCCTTTCATGCCGTTCTTCATGCCGCCCATCTGCTGTCCCATCGGCATCACCTCTTTGACCGGCACCTTGACGGAATCCTGGTCACCATCGGAGTAGGTCAGGGTCAGGTCGATCTCGTCGCCCTTGTTCAGCGGCTGGGTCAGGCCGATCAACATCACGTGCAGTCCGCCCGGACGCAGTTCGACTTCGGTTGCCGCCGGCAGGTCGATGGCGTCGATGCGGCGCATTTTCATCACCCCCTGGTCGTTGGTGTGGGTGTGCAGCTCGACCACCTTGGCTGCCGGCGTGCTGGCTGATACCAGTTGCAGGGCGCTGTCGCCCTGGTTGCTCAGGCGCATGAAGATGGCGCTGTTGGGCTGGCCGGGGGCGACGGCACGGGCATAGGGCTCGGTGACGGTGACGTCGGCGGCGAAGGCGGTGCCGCTGGCCAGCAGGGTGCCCAGTAACAGGTTGCGGATAGTATTCATAAGCGTTCTCTCCAAGGATTGTGTAGCAAATCGTTAGACCGTCAGGGGGTTGCAAGCAGCGCCTGCAGGTTGCGCGTCAGCTCGGCCGGCGTGCTGTTGTGCAGCAGGGTGCTGATCAGCGCGCCGTCGCGATCGATCAGATAGAGCCGTGAGGAGTGATCCACCGCATAACCGAGGGCGGAGTCTTTCAGATCGACGCGGCGATAGAAGGCGCCATACTGCTGTACCACGCGGTCGATCTGTGCCCGGCTGCCGGTAACGCCGATCAGGTGATCGGAAAAGAAGGCGGTGTATTGGGCGAGTTTCTCCGGGCTGTCGCGCTCCGGGTCGACACTGACGAAGATGCCCTGGACCTGCTGACGCTGCTCGTCGCTGAGTGCCTTGAAGCCCTGGCTGAGTACCGCCAGGGCGGTCGGGCAGACATCGGGGCAGGAGGCGTAGCCGATATACAGAACGACGACCTTGCCTCTGAAATCGGACAGCGAGACCGGGCCGGAGGCGGATTGCAGGGTGAAGTCGCCGCCCAGTTTGCCGAGGTTGGCCGTCGATAGCGGTTCCGTCGCGGGGCGCAGCAGAAAGGCCGCGGCCATGCCCGCGAGCAGGCAGGCGCTGAGGATCAACAGCAGGCGCAGGGTACGTAGGGGGTGGGCTGGCTTTGAGCTCATGTTCTCATCTTCGGGGTCGGTTGGCGGGTTCTGCTACATCTTCATGCTATCGGGCGGCGAAATCGAACCAGGTGGTCAGGCGTTGCCCCTGGCCTTCGATGATCAGGCGTGCGCGCCAGATCATGCGGCCGGTGGTGCAGACGGCGAGTTCGGTACTGCCCAGCCATTGGCCGGGTAGTGCGCCGGGCGTCAGCGCGATCTGGTTCAATCCCATGTACATGTCGCGCCCCTCCAGGGAGAGTTGGATACGGTCTGCCTGCAGGCCGTCTAGGCGCAGGTCGGCGGTCAGGGTCTGGAGCGAGCGGATCGGTACCGGCGTCAGCCCAAAACTCACACTGACCCTGCCATTGCTGGCACTGCAACTGGACTGGTTGAGGTCGCAGGGGGCGGCCGTGAGTACCTCGACGTCCTGCGCTGGTTCCGCCAGCCAGTGCTCCGCCAGTCGGGGCAACTGCCATATCAATAGTGCCAGAATTGACAGCAGGGCCAGCACCAGCAGGATGGAGCGGAGCCCCTCCTTGCGGGTGGTTTCGCTATTCATGCCTCTGCCTCCCGATCCGATGCAGTCTAGTGGGGGTGAAACAAATGAGAAGTGACAAATTGTCGCAGGTGCGCGCGGCGACGCTCCGCTCCGCGCTCAGTTGAAGTCGAAACCCAGCTGCTCCTCTCCCGGCACGGTACGACGATAACCCAGGGAGCGCTGCCGGCGGTTGATCTGCAGCAACATGGCGCGCGCCGACTTGAAGGAGTCTACCAGGGTCCGGCTTTGCTGACTTTCTCCGTAAGCATTGCTCCAGCTCTGTTCGACAATCCAGTCACCGACCAGATCGCGGTAGATCCGGATGACCAGGTAGTCTCGATTTTTCTGCCAGCGCACGATCAACAGAGGGTTTCCGCAGTAGGACCAGGGGAGGGATGCTTCTATAATAACGGCGCGAAATTGAGCCTGATTTGGGCGGATTTGTAAAGAACCGAGAGGAGTGATCGCTTGAGCTGCGGACTCAGGATAGTTGCCGACGAAAACATACCGGCCCTGGAACCCCTGTTTGGCGCTGTTGGCGAGCTGGTGCGACTGCCGGGGCGGAGCCTCTGTCGTCAGGACCTGCAGCAGGCCGATCTGCTGCTGGTGCGTTCCGTCACCCGGGTCGACCGGGCGCTGCTGGAGGGCACTCCGGTGCGTTTCGTGGGTACGGCGACCATCGGGACCGACCATCTCGATACCGGCTGGCTCGAGGCTGCGGGTATCCCCTACGTCAATGCCCCGGGCTGTAACGCCGATGCGGTGGTCGAGTATGTGATCAGCTGCCTCTGGCACCTGGCGGCGGAGCAGGGCTTCGATCCCCTGGCGCGCCGGGTCGGGGTGGTCGGTGCCGGCAATGTCGGGGGACGGCTGGTGCGGCGCCTGCGGGGGCTGGGGATGGAGGTCCTGGTCTGCGATCCGCCGCGGGCGGAGCGCGAGGGCGGGGAGGGGTTCGCCACGCTGGAGCAGGTGCTGGAGCAGGCCGATCTGATCTCGCTGCACACGCCGTTGATCGGCGACGGCCCGCACCCGACCCGGCATCTGCTGGATGCCGAACGCTTGTCCCGGTTGCAGTCGGGCGCGATCCTGATCAACTCGGGGCGGGGGCCGGTGATCGACAATCAGGCGCTGCTGGCGGTGAAGCGACAGCGTCCCGATCTGACGTTGGTGCTGGATGTCTGGGAGCGTGAACCGCTGGTCGATCCGCTGTTGGCCCAGTTGTGTGCGATCGTGACGCCGCATATCGCCGGCTACAGTCTCGATGGCAAGATCCGCGGCACCTGGATGCTCTACCGGGCCATCTGTCAGTGGTTGGGGCTGCCGGCACCGATCACGCTGGAACAGGTGCTGCCCGCCGCGCAGTTCAGCGCACTGACCGTCAGCGATGAGCTGGATCCTCTGCTGCCGATCCGCCTGCTCTACGACCCCTATCGCGACGACCGGGCCCTGCGGGCGACCCTGGCGCTGGCGCCGGAAGCGCGGGCGCTGGCCTTCGATCGTTTACGCAAGCAATACCCGGTCAGACGGGAGTTCGCGCGGCTGCGGCTCGAGGGCGTGCATCAGCGGGCGCTGGCGGAGCGGCTCGATGCGCTCGGCTTTAGCGTGCAGATGGCGTAAGCTGTGCGGTCTTGTTGCGCAAGTTGTACCGGCATATGACCCGATTTCAAACGGCTTTGGACACCCCGCTGCGTAAAACCCTGGCTGAACTCAGGCCTCAGGTCGGCGAACGGGTGCGGCTGGAGACCCGCTCGCCGCGGGCGCGCTACGCGGTACAGTTGATCGGGTTTCGTGACGGCGGCTCGGTGCTGGTCAGCGCGCCACGTGCCTCCGGCGGCGTGCCGCCGCTGAACGAAGGGGCGCCGTTGACGGCACGCTTGATGGCCGGTAACTGGATCTGCACCTTCGACACCCGGCTGCTGAAAATTCAGAGCCAGCCCTATCCGGTTTGGCACCTGGAGTATCCGGCCGCACTCGATGTACAGCGGGTCCGGCATCATACGCGGGTGCCGGTGAATCTGCGGGTGTCGGTCGACTGCGACGAACACAGTACGCCGGCCGCCGCCTTTCCGGTCACGGCACTCTGTAGCGATATCCATGTGAGCGGTGCCTGTATCGAGTCCAGCCGGTTGCTGGGGCGTGTCGACGATAAGCTGTATATCACCGCGCGGGTCTCGGTGAGCGGTATCGACCATGTGATCCTGGCGCCGGCGATCGTGCGCAATCTCTATGAGAGCGAAGCGGGCAGTTTTCCGGTGATCAGCCATGGGGTGGAGTTCGTCGACCTGGAGGAGGACACCCGGCTGATCTTGGCGGGGTTCGTGTATCAGCAGCATCTGATCGAAACCGGTTATCTGTCGGCAAGCACGGGCGTTTAGGCCGGTTGTCGCGGTCTGGGTTAACCGGGTTTAAAACTTGGTTCGGCTAACTCTGCCAAGTGAGTAATGAGGATAAGGCGTGGCGCCGCTCGAGGTGTCGATGTCGCTGGTGTCGCGCTGCGCTGTCGAGGGATGCGCGGGTTGCGGCAGGTTTTGGCGCTAGGGTAATGAAAGGGGGATGCCGGGTTGGTCATGAAGCAAAAGTCGGAATGCAAGGTATATGTCAGGATGCATGACGGCAGCCGGCTATTGGGATATCTCTTCCTGGCGGCAGGGGAGCGGATGCAGGACATCATGAACGATGAGCGGATGTTTATCCCGGTTCATGTCGAGGGCCCCAACCGGCCTACGGTGGTGATCCTGTCGAAGCGTTATATCCAGCGAATCGAAGAGGTTGCGGATGACGCGGCGCAGGAGGAGAGTGAGTATTACCGCAATGACCGGCGCTCGGAGGGCGGTGGGTACAATAAGGTTGCCATCCCCGATGTGAGCGAGCTGGAGATCCGCGGGCCACGCTTCGAGCTGGAGGATTACCAGCATCGCCGCGGGTCGGAGCGCGAACGCGAATAGGCGGTGGACGTCGGCCGCCGCGCCATCGAATCTCTGAACAGTAAAGCCTGATAGTAAAAAGGCCGGTCATTGACCGGCCTTTTCATTGCAAAAGCATCCGCTTAGCGGCGTTGCTGCAGCGCCGCGATACGATCGTCCAGCGGCGGGTGGCTGGCGAACAGTGCCATCAGCCCCTGTTTCAGTCCGCCATTGATGCCGAACGCGGTCAGTTGATCCGGCATCTCCTCCGGCATGCCATATTCCGCCTTCAGGCGTTGCAGCGCGCCGATCATTGCGTTCTTGCTGGCAAACTCGGCTCCGGCCTCATCGGCGCGGTATTCGCGGCGCCGCGAGAACCAGGCGACGATGGTGGAGGCGATGATGCCGAAGATGATCTCGAACACGAACGAGGTGATGTAGTAGCCGATGCCGACGCCGCTGGAGGATTCGTCGTTGCGGCGCAGGAAGGAGTCAACCAGGTAGCCGGCGATACGGGCGAAGAACATGACGAAGGTGTTCACCACACCCTGAATCAGGGTCAGCGTCACCATGTCGCCATTGGCGACGTGGCCGACTTCGTGGGCCAGCACGGCGCGGATCTCCTCCGGGCGGAAACGCTGCAGCAAGCCGGCGCTGACGGACACCAGGGCATTGTTCTTGTTCCAGCCGGTGGCGAAGGCGTTGGCCTGCTGGGCTGGGAAGATACCGACCTCGGGCATGCCGATGCCGGCTTTGTTGGCCAGCTCCGCAACCGTTTCAACCAGCCAGCGCTCATCGGCAGAGCGCGGCTGATCGATAATGCGGGTACCGGTGCTCATCTTGGCCATGGTCTTGGACAGGAACAACGATACGAATGACCCGGCAAAGCCAAATACGGCACAGAAGATCAGCAGAGAGGTCAGGTTCAGACCGGTGCCGGTCAGGTAGGATTCGACGCCCAGCAGTTTCAGCGTGATGCTGGCGACCAGAATGACCGCCAGGTTGGTCAGCAGAAATAAGCCTATTCGCATCATGATCGTATTCGGGTCCTTGCTTGTTGAAGTTGCAAGTTAGATATGGGCATCGGGTCAAAGTTTCAATGGTGTCGGGGCGATGAGTTGCCGATATAATGCGCCCCCTTTGCAGGGGCGGCCGCCCAACCCGTGGCGCCCGCGCTCCGCGGTTCATGAGGATTTTCGATTGTACAGAGTGTTGGCGTCGATCGCGCAGCAATATGAGGCGAGTCAGGGCGAGTGTCGGCGACTGTTCCATGGTCGCGGCGGCTGCACCCCGGGCTGGGAGTGGCTGGTGGTGGACCTGTTGCCGCCGACCGCGGTGATCCGGGTGTTCGCCGATGCGTTGCCGCAGCCGATCGATG
Organism: Marinobacterium sp.; assembly: GCA_003250495.1. GTDB lineage: Bacteria > Pseudomonadota > Gammaproteobacteria > Pseudomonadales > Balneatricaceae > Marinobacterium_D. The sequence goes on along the minus strand of QKGH01000147.1, from coordinate 5,711 downwards.
CGCTGGTGGATTGCCTGAGCGGCTTGCCCGGGGTTAGGGGGGTTGCGTTGCAGTACCGCGGGCGGGGGCGTCAGCCCGCAGCGGAGCTGCTGATCGGCGAGGCAGCGGAGACGCAGGTGGTGGTCGAAGCGGGCCTGCGCTATGAGGTGAGGCCGCTGGCCAGCCAGAACAGCGGTCTGTTTCTCGATATGCGCGAGGGGCGCGCCTGGGTCCGGGCGCATGCGGCCGGGGCCCGGGTGTTGAATCTGTTCGCCTATACCTGCGCCTTTTCCGTTGCCGCGTTGGCCGGTGGCGCAGCCAGCGTCGTCAATCTCGATATGAGTTCGGCGGCGCTGTCGACGGGCCGGCGCAACCATCAGTTGAACGCCTTGCCCGTCGACAGGGTCAGCTATCTGTCGCTGGAGCTGCTGCGCTCCTGGGGCCGCGTGCGTCGGCATGGGCCCTACGATCTGATCATCATCGATCCGCCCAGTTTCCAGAAGGGGAGCTTTGTCGCCGAGCGCGATTACCGCAAGGTGTTGCGTCGCCTGCCCGAGCTGACCGATGCGCAGGCCCGGGTGTTGGCTTGTCACAATGATCCGGCACACTCCGGCGAGTTTTTGCGCCAGTTGATGGCGGAGGAAGCGCCCGCGTTTCAGTTCGAGCGGCGCCTGCCGTTGGCGGCGGATTTTCCGGAACTGGAGCCGGAAGCCGGTTTGAAAGTGCTGTTGTACAAGAGGGAAGGTTAGTGGGACTGATCTGTATCGACCTGGAGGCCAGTGGCCTCAGTGCCGACTCCTATCCGATCGAGGTGGCGTGGAAAGATGCAGCCAGCGGCGAGCAGGATAGTTTTATGATCGATCCGGCCTCGGTGCCCGGCTGGGATTATTGGGATGAGTACGCCGAGGAGCTGCACGGCCTCGATCCCGAGCGGCTGGCACGCGACGGGATCACTGCCGATGCGGCCTGCCGACGCCTGAGCGAATGCCTGGCGGATCGCCTGTTGGTGTGCGACGCCTACGATTACGATCTGTTTTGGTTGCGGCGGCTGTTCGATTCTCAGGCGCTGCCGCTGCCGTTTCGGCTGTGCGACGTAAGGGCGCTGCTGACGCCGGCGCAGATGGAGCTGTTCAAGGAGATCCAGCGGCGCAAGGTGCGCCGGCATAGGGCGATGAACGATGTCGATGACCTGATCGCCGGCATCCAGCAGGCACAGGCCGCAACGCGCTGATTCCGCCGCGGCCCGGGTTGGGTTAGAGGTTGCTGACCTGCTGTTCGATCAGGTTACGCAGCTCTTCGTAGGGCTCCACGTTTTCCGGGAAGAAATAGAGCTTGTAGTACTGGCGTTCCACCACGCTCGCCTTGTTGCCGTGGAGCATCTCTTTGCGCATGGCGTAGAGATAGGTCATCTGCAGGTGGATGACACGGGTGTTGACCGGCAGATCGAACTCATGCCCCTCCAGATCGTAGCGCACCTTGCGCTCCTTGATCGTGTAAAACGAGGTTTCTGCAACCTGCTCGAAGTTGAGCAGGAAGTTGGAGGTGACCGGCACCAGGCGCTGCTTCTCCATGCCGTTGTGTTCCAGGTAGATGCCGAGGTTTTTCTTGATCTTGATAAACATGCCGAACTCCATGACAGTCCACTTGTGATATTCGCACTATAGCCTAAGTCGATCTGATGACGGGCGCTTTTCAGCGCCCGCGGGCACTACTGTTCGTAGTTTTTCAAGAACTGGCCGATGCGCTCTATCGACTCGGTCAGCAGGTCGGTACTGGGCAGGAACACCAGGCGGAAGTGCTGGGTGTCGGGCATGTTGAAACCGCTGCCCTGGACGATCAGCACCTTCTGCTGGATCAGCAGGTCCAGTGCCAGCTTCTCATCGTTGCGAATGGGGTAGCGCTGTGGGTCCAGCTTCGGGAACAGGTACATCGCCCCCTTGGGTTTGACGCAGGACACCCCGGGGATCGCATTCAACATCTCCCAGGCCAACAGGCGCTGGTCGTGCAGGCGGCCGCCGGGAACGATCAGTTCGTTGATGCTCTGGTAGCCGCCGAGGGCGGTCTGGATTCCGTGCTGGGCCGGGACGTTGGCGCACAGGCGCATATTGGCCAGCATATCCAGTCCTTCGATGTAGTCGCGCGCCAGATGCTTCGGGCCGCTGACGATGATCCAGCCGGAGCGGAAGCCCGCCGCCCGGTAGGCTTTGGACAGGCCGTTGAAGGTCAGGCAGAGCACGTCGTCGCACAGGGCGGCGATCGAGGTGTGTTGGGCCTCGTCGTAGAGGATCTTGTCGTAGATCTCGTCGGCGAAGATGATCAGCTTGTGTTCGCGGGCGATCTCGACGATCTGCTCCAGCAGCTCCCGGGGGTAGAGCGCTCCGGTCGGGTTGTTCGGGTTGATCAGTACGATGCCGCGGGTGCGTTCGGTGATCTTGCTGCGGATGTCGTCGAGATCCGGGAACCAGTCGGATTGCTCGTCGCAGACGTAATGCACGGCGTTACCGCCGGCCAGGCTCACCGCGGCGGTCCACAGCGGATAGTCGGGGGCCGGGATCAGCATCTCGTCGTTATCGTTCAGCAGCCCCTGCATCGCCATAACGATCAGCTCGGAGACGCCGTTGCCGACGTAGATGTCGTCGATGGCGACATTGCGGATCCCCTTGCGCTGGCACTCCTGCATCACCGCCTTGCGGGCTGCAAACAGACCCTTGGAGTCGCAGTAGCCCTGGGCGCTCGGCAGATTGGAGATCACATCCTGCACGATCTCTTCGGGGGCTTCGAAACCCCAGGGGGCCGGGTTGCCGATATTGAGTTTCAGGATGCGGTGTCCCTCGTCCTCCAGGCGTTTGGCCTCCTGTAGTACCGGGCCGCGAATGTCGTAGCAGACATTGATCAGCTTGTTCGATTTGCGGATTGCTGGCATGGTTTGGTTCGGTCCTGAAAGCCAGAGGGGCGCGTGTCCAACCGAAGTGGTGAGGCCGTGCCGCACAGACTGACATGGCGGGTGGATGAAAAGGCGCTCATCATACGCCGATGCCCGGCGGCAGTACACTTGGCCGCGCCGGGCGGTTGGGAAGTTCGAAGCGAGATTGATGGAGGGAGGGGAGTCGATGAAGTCGTTTGCACAACTCTGCGAACAGGCGCAACAGCAGCATCCGGAACTGGCACTGGATACCATGCTCGGCGAAGCGCCGAAGTCGGCGTCCGAGTTGGCGGCAACGTCCGATGACCGGCTGTTGTCCGATCTGACCCGACGCATCTTTCGGGCCGGACTCAAGCACGCGTTGGTGGACGCCAAGTGGCCGGCATTTGAGCAGGCGTTCTTTGGTTTCGACCCGCAGAAGGTGCAGTTGATGAGCGATGAGCAGATCGAGGGGCTGATGGCCAATGATGGGCTGATCCGCCATCTGGGTAAACTCAAGGCGACCCGGATCAATGCGCTGATGGTTGCCGAGCTGTCGCGTCAGCATCGGGGCTTCGGGCGTTTCCTGGCCGAGTGGCCGGTGACCGATATCGTCGGCCTGTGGAGCCTGCTGAAGAAAGAGGGCTCGCAGTTGGGCGGTAACTCGGCGCCCTATTTCCTGCGCATGGCGGGCAAGGATACCTTCATGCTGACCGACGATGTGGTAACGGCATTGAAGGCGCAGGGGGTAGTCGAGCGTAAACCCAGTGCGCAGAAGGACCTGAACGCGGTGCAACTGGCGTTCAATCGCTGGCATCAGGAGTCTGGTCGTCCGATGTGCCAGATCAGCCGTCTGCTGGCGCGCTCCATCGGTTGAGGCGTGGGGTGCGGCGGATGGAAAATCCTCACGCCCCGGGAGGCCGGGGCATGAGGTATCGCACAGGCGATCAGGCGCCGCCCGGTTCCCCGGTGAACTCGACTAGCAGATCTTCGTCGGTGACGATGGTCTGGCAGGCGAGACGGTAGGTCGGCGGGAGGTCTTTGACCTCCGCGCGTTCCTGTTCCGTTTTCGGCAGTTTCCCTACTGATTTCAACACGTTCTTCTCTTTGTCGGTCAGCATCATGCCCTTGATGCGTTCGCCGTCGAGATGAACCACTTTAACCAGGCAGGATCCGCACTCGCCATCCTTGCATTCGAAAGGAATCTTGATGCCATTTTCCTGGGCGACACCAAGTAGTGTGGATCGTTTGCCTGCTACTGCTTCGACCTTTTTGTTGCGCGCCATCAGAGGCGACGAAAAGTAGATTGTAGCCATACGTTTATCCCTCTATTTTTGTTTTTTCGGTTAAAGCGAATGGCTAGGTGCAATATCTGCTCCCTCTATTAACCATGTATTTCTTGTTGATTTTGTTAATGGCAGGGAAGGGCTTTGTTGTCATTGCGACAGGCGCTGACGCGGGGATCGTTGTCGTATAGCCGACAGCGGCGGGGCCGGCATCAGGGGCCTGCGCAGCGCTGGGGAGGGGGCAAAAGGGCGGCGTTACCTAAGGGGTGGGCGGTGTCTAAAAGGTTGGACGTTACCTAAAGGCTGGGCTCTATCGGTAGGGGCTCCAACTGGGCGACGAACGCCGCCAGCGAGTCGGCCAGGCGTCGCAGCGGTTTTTTGCCTGGGCGCTCGAGCCAGACCGATCCATCCTCGTTACGCAGGGTCATGAACTCATCTCCCTCGGTGCAGGCGAAGAACAGGCTGGGAGCCTGGCGTTGCTTGCGTTTGGCCAGAAGATGGCCCAGCAGATTGCTGCGTAAGCGTTCCATGTCGTCCGGGCTCCAGCAGAACAGCAGGCTCAGCTCTCCGTCGGGATGCCGGGCCGGCAGTGGGGCTGACCAGTATCGGGTATACCAGAGCTGTATATCCCGATGCAGCGGAAGCTCCAGCGCAGCTCCCAAACGCTCGAACATATCGCTCGGCGGCTGCTGGCGTACCGGTTGCCAGTGCAGCAGCTCGCCAGGTTGCTGCGGATGTTGGTTCAGGCAGGGCGAGGGCCATTCCGGGTCGAACGGGGTGAGTGGCAGTTCGCCCGTCTGTTGGCGGTGAAACGCGATGGCCGAGGTAATGAACTGGTCGAGCGCCTGGGGCAGGTTTTGAGACATGGTGCTGGCAGTGGTCAGGTCGAAAGGCCTACCTTAACAGTTTTGCCGGGGCAAAGCAGTGTTACCCGTCTCGGCGTCGGCGTCGGCGCTGGACGCGGGTCGGTTGTGCCGAATGGCGCGGCGTGCGTCGCTCTATCCATCCCGCGTAGTTACTGGGTTGGCCGGGGTTGGCCTGCGCCGCGCGCAGAAATTTGTAAGAATATTTTCGATAACCGTTTGACAACACAGTAAAAGTAATTAAAATTCGCACTCCGTTCTGAGGGGTAACCCGGGAGCGGTAGAGAACGGGCCGGTTGGCAAGTTGTCTGATGTGGAGCGGTAGTTCAGCTGGTTAGAATACCTGCCTGTCACGCAGGGGGTCGCGGGTTCGAGTCCCGTCCGTTCCGCCAAGCTCTTGAACAAAGAGCTGAGAGTCGAGGGTCAGCTAGCTGTCTGTCAGCTCTCAAGGGATGCCGGGTCGCGCTTTTCATAAGTGCCCGCGTGTTCCGAAACTTCTCTTCGAAGTGCCCGAAGAGTCGTGTATAGAGGGCCAACGTTTTGGGCGAATAGCTCAGTTGGGAGAGCGTCTGCCTTACAAGCAGAGGGTCGGGGGTTCGAACCCCTCTTCGCCCACCAAAACGCGGAGCGGTAGTTCAGCTGGTTAGAATACCTGCCTGTCACGCAGGGGGTCGCGGGTTC
>QKGH01000014.1 GCA_003250495.1 Marinobacterium sp. | reverse complement strand
ACCAGCCCCTGCCATTCCCCCTCCTGGGAGGGCTGGGCATCGGCGGCCAGCGGCGCGGGCGGTTCGTACTAGTAGCGGGGCGTGGAACAGGCCGATGTCAGTAACGTCAGCGCCAGCAGCAGTGCCCAGCGCGGTAAATCCATGAAGTTCACCTCAATTCCCTCTCAGTTGAGCAGATGAGTCCAGCAGGATACGGTTACCGGCGCCGCGCAGGGCCGGGTCGCAACGCTGTACCGGAGCCGCCGCCGACTCGGCCTCCCGCAATTGAGCGACACCAACGCTAATAGTTCCAACGGCGGGCGCTTGTTCGGCGCCTAACGCCCCTCCGTGGAGTAGACCAACACGCCTAGTCTATCCGCAAGTCGCACCGCCCCGGCTTGATCCAGGCCGGGAGTACGCCGCAAAAACACCGTTTCGCCCCGCGACGAGCATCAACCCAGCATCGATCCCAGCGTTAACGCCGCGATCAACCTACACCCATCGAGGCAACAAGCTAGACAACACTCTACACAACAATCTAGACACCGGGGTCCCAGACGCCGGACTCGGCCCGATGAGACCTGACGCCATGCAGCGCCAGGGTCAGGGAACCAGCACCGCGGCGCCGCTCAGGCGCCCCTCGCGCAGGTCGGCCAACGCCCGATTCGCCGCGCTCAGGGGATAGGGTGTAACGCTGGTCTCGATCGCGATCCGCTCCGCCAATGCCAGGAAGCTGTCGCCATCTTCCCGCGTCAGGTTGGCCACCGAGAACAGCTTGCGCTCCTGCCACAGCAAACGGTACGGGAAGCTGGGGATATCGGACATGTGGATACCGGCGCAGACCACCGTACCGCCCTTTTTCACCGCCGCCAACGCCAACGGCACCAACGCGCCGACCGGCGCAAAGATGATCGCCGCATCCAGCGGCTGGGGCGGGCGGGCATCACTGTCGCCGACCCAGCAGGCCCCGAGCTTGGCGGCGAAGCTCTGCGCCTGGGTATCGCCCGGTCGGGTAAAGGCGTAGACCGAGACGCCCTGCGCCACGGCGACCTGGGCGATGATGTGCGCCGCCGCGCCGAAGCCATACAACCCCAGGTGACGCGCCTGCCGTACCATCGCCCAGGAGCGGTAGCCGATCAATCCGGCACACAGCAGCGGGGCGGCATGCAGATCGTCGTAGCGGCCCGGCAGGCGGAACACATAGTGGGCATCGGCCACGCAGTACTCGGCATAACCGCCGTTCAATGTGTAGCCGGTGAAGCCGGGCGCATCGCACAGGTTCTCCTGGCCGCCGCGGCAATAGCGGCAGACGCCGCAGGTATGGCCGAGCCAGGGGATCCCGACCCGTTCCCCCAGCGCCAGCGTCGCGACACCCTCCCCCAGCGCATCGACATACCCGACGATCTCATGCCCGGGAATGATCCCCGGCGGGACATGCGGCAAGTCGCCATCGACCACATGCAGGTCGGTGCGACACACGCCGCAGGCACTGACCCGGAGCCGGACCTGACCGGGGCCGGGCTCAGGCACCAACAGGGTTTGCAACCGCAATGGCCGCCCCGGCGCATCGAGCACCATCGCTTTCATGGTGGCTTTCACTCCTGCAGGAGTGCTACTGGAAAACGCCTTGGCCATCGCCGCCTCCTTGACCGATCCGCCTCTGTGCTAAGCATAACACCGCCCCGCTGCAGCGACCGGACCGGGGTCAAGCGGATGCCCGTTGCGGCGGCGCTTTTACCGCTGTCCAACCGGCCCGGCGGCTCTTCCCAGCGGCGGCAAAGCCTGCAATACTCAGCCGATGAATCTTGCCAGCAGCCTGCGACGACAGCTCCGCCCACCACACAGTCCCCTGTGGGTATGCCCCTGTCCGTTCGATCTGCTGATTAACGCCTGACCCGCTCAGGCCCCCGCGTCGACAAGGCCACCGGTAACCCCGGTGGCCTTTTTGTTTTTTACATGCCACGCACGCCCATTCAGGAGTTTCAAGGATGCAACAGAGACACCCCCAGGACTATTCCGCGCTGATGCAGATCGCCGACCGGCCCAGTACCACCTTCGTGCGCGGCCGCGGCAGCTACCTGTTCGATGAGCAGGGCAACGCCTGGCTCGACTTCGTCCAGGGCTGGGCCGTCAACACCCTCGGCCACAGCCATCCGGCGATCAGCGCCGCGCTCTGCGCGCAGAGCCAGGCGTTGATCAACCCGGGTCCCGGATTCTACAACGCGCCCGCCCTGCAACTGGCCCAGCGTCTGACCGCGCTGAGCGGACTCGATCAGGTGTTCTTCGCCAACAGCGGCGCCGAGGCCAACGAAGGCGCCATCAAGCTGGCGCGGAAATGGGGCGCCACCCGACGCAACGGCGCCTGGAAGATCATCACCTTCCACAACGGCTTCCACGGCCGCACACTGGCCACCATGTCGGCCACCGGCAAGCCGGCGTTCGAGCCGCTGTTCAACCCCAAGGTCCCCGGTTTCGTGAAGGTGCCCTACGGCGACCTCGCCGCCGTCGAAGCGGTACTGGACGCGCAGACCGCGGCCATCCTGCTGGAGCCGATCCAGGGCGAGGCAGGCGTCATCCCGGCCAGCAGCAAATTTCTGCAGGGACTGCGGGCCCTGGCCGACCGTGCCGGCGTGCTGTTGATGCTCGACGAGGTCCAGACCGGCATGGGACGCACCGGCAGCCTGTTCTGCTTCCAGCACCACGGCATCGAGCCGGACGTGATGACGCTGGGCAAAGGGCTGGGGGGCGGGGTACCGATCGCCGCGCTGCTGGCGAAAAACGCCGCCTGCTGCTTCGAACCGGGGGACCAGGGTGGCACCTTCAACGGCAATCCGCTGGTCTGCGCCGCGGCGTTGGCGGTGCTCGACGAACTCACCGGCGCCACCTTCCTGCCCCAGCTGCAGGAACGCGCCGGGCAGCTGCGTGACGGGCTCACGCAGTTGTCGCAACGCCTGTCCCTCGGCGAGGTGCGCGGCGAAGGCCTGTTGCTGGCACTGGAGTTGGGCCAGCTGGATGCCGGCGCGCTGGTGGCCGAGGCGTTCGCCGCCGGCCTGCTGCTGAACGCCCCGCGCCCGCATGTGCTGCGCTTCATGCCGGCGCTGAACCTGTCCGCCGCCGAGATCGACGCGATGCTGCAGACACTGGGCCGGCTGCTGGCCCAGGCACAGCAGCGCTGAGCCGACCGCTTTGCTGACACTCCGATGTCAGCAAAGCGGGTTAGACTGGAGGTTAACTTCAATGGATCTGAATGCGGTGAATCAGCGATGAACGATAACGACCTGCAGGCCCGTTTCGATTTTGTGCGCCAGTTGGCACTGGATGCCGGACGTTTTGCCCAGCGCTACCAGCAGCGCCTGATCGATGGCGGACTGACCATCATCGCCAAGGGCGTACAGGATTTCGTCAGCGAGGCGGACCGGGAGACCGAGCGTTTCATCCAGCAGCGTCTCGCCGAGCGCTTTCCCGAAGACGGTTTCCTCGGCGAGGAGAGCGGCGCGACGCTCGGCCAGCTCGGCACCTGGGTGGTGGACCCGATCGACGGCACCAGCAACTTCCTGCGCGGCCATGCGCTCTGGTGCGTCTCCATCGCCTATGTGGTGGATGCTACGCCGTTGCTCGGCGCCATCAGCGTACCGGTGTTGAACGAGCTGTTCTACGCCATCAAGGGCGAAGGGGCCTGGCTCAACGGCCGCCCGTTGCGGGTCAACCAGGGCCCGCGCGAGCGGGTCGCGCTGGTGATGCTGGGCAGCTTGCGGCACAGCGCGCCGGCCGACTACCTGGCGCTGCTCGAGCGCCTGCAGCGGGAGCAGATCGAACAGCGCCGTTACGGCTCCGCGGCCATCGCCCTGGCTTACGTCGCCGCCGGGCGCTTCGACGGTTACCACGAGGCCTTCATCCACGCCTGGGATATCATGGCCGGCGTCGTGATCCTGCGCGAAGCCGGCGCCTGGGTCGAGTTGCAGCCCCGGGACCAGGGCTACAGCATCCGCACCGCCATCCCGGCCTTGAAGTCAGTCCTGCAGCCGTGACCCGGCCTCAGTGGAGGCTGGCCAGGGTTTCATTGCCGCCGTACACCACGTAGCGATTCTTGCCCGCCCGCTTGGCCAGGTACATCGCCTGGTCGGCGTGACGCAGCAGGGTATCGGGGTCGGCGCCATCCTCCGGGTATAGCGCGATCCCGATACTGCCCGACACCTGACGCTGCTCGCCGCTGACCGCGACCGGGGTCGAGATCTCCGTCAACACGCGACGTATGGCGATGTCGCACTCCGCGATCCGGTCGATCCCGACCAGCAGCAGGACAAACTCGTCGCCACCGAGCCGGGCCACGGTGTCTGCGGCCCGCAGGACCTGTTTCAGGCGCCGGGCCACCTCCACCAGCAGATCGTCGCCGGCATCGTGCCCGAGCTCATCGTTCACCGCCTTGAAACCATCCAGGTCCAGATAGCAGACCGCGACCCGGTGCCCTTCGCGCTGCGCGCTGGCCAGGGCGTGCTCCAGGCGATCGGCCAGCAGCACCCGGTTGGGCAACTCCGTCAGATCGTCGTAATGCGCCAGCCGCTCCAACCTCGTCTGCTGCTCCTTCAGCAGCGTGATGTCGCTGAAGCTCCCGATGTAGTAGGCGACCCGGCCGCGCTCGTCAGCCACGGTCGTGATCGAGAGGCGTTCGGCGAACACCTCGCCATCCTTGCGCCGGTTCCACAGCTCGCCCTCCCAAAAGCCGTTACGGGCGATGGCGCTCCACATCCGCTGGTAAAACTCCTCGTTGTGGCGGCCGGAGCTGAGGACGTTCGGGTTCCGGTCGAGCACCTCTTCGCGCGTGTAACCGGTGATCAGCGTAAAGGCCGGATTGACATCGACAATCTGCTGCCCGGCGTTGCAGATCATGATCCCCTCGTGGGCATGGGTGAATACGCTGGCCGCCAGCCGCCGTTGACTGTCGGCCTGCATGCGGCCGGTAATATCGCGAGTGACCGACAGCACCGCCCAGATCGCCCCGCTTTCGTCGCGCAACGGCGCCGCATGCGTATCGAGCCAGCGCTGCTGCCCCCGTTTGCCCTCGACGCGGAACTCCAGCGTCCCGCTCCCGCCCTCCAGCACCCGCCGGTTCAGCGCCTCGAACGCCTCGCGATGTTCGGCAAGCACGAAATTGGCCAACCCCACGGCATTGATCTCGTCGATGCCGGAGACCTGCAACATCGCCAGGCCGGCCGGGTTCATCTGCAGCAGGGTGCCATCCGGCGCGATGACCTTCACACATTCGGGTTCATTGTCGATGATCGTTTTCAGGTAGGCCTCGCTGGCCGCCAGTTCCCGGCGACTCTGTTCGCGCTCCAGGCTCGAACCGAGCCAACGCGCCAGCAGGCTGATGAACTCGCGATCGCCCTGATCGAACTGCCGGCTGTAGGGCTCGGCGGAGCTGAAGTTGACGGTCCCGTACACCAGACCGCGCACATAGATCGGCGCCCCGATATACGCCTCCAGCTTGAACGCCTCGTAACAGGGGTGGCCCAGGTGCTCGGAACGGCCCATCTCGGCAATGGCCACCACCTCGCCGGCCGCCAGCGTGATCGCGCAATAGGTATCGCCGAGGTGGAAAACCTGCCCCTCCTGCAGGGCTCCGGGCGGCGATACCTGGGCCTGCACCGTGTAGATATCGCCGACCACCCGGCTGACGATCCCCAACGCCAGCCCATAGTATCCGGCGCCAACCGCCAGCGCCTGGTGCAAGCGCTGCTCCAGTGGCAGATGCGCCAGCGCCGCGACCTCGTTCAGCGCCGCCAATCCCGCCTTCTGGCGCTGCTGCTCGGCCTCCATCTGTTTGCGTGCGCTGATATCGCGCACCGCCGAGAAGCTGAGCCATTCGCCGTTGAACTGTTGCCCGCGGATCGTGATCTCCACCGGCATCAAGCGGCCATCCTTACAGCGGTGATAGGACTCCACTGCCGGTATCTGCCGGTTCCGGCAGCGCGCCAACAACTCCTGGACCCGCTGCTTGGAGTAGTGCGGATCGAGATCGGGGATCGTCATCTGCAACAGCTCCTGCTCGCTGTAGCCCAGTTGCTCGCAGGTCAACTGGCTGACATAGCGGATACGGGTGTCATCGTCGATCAGGTAGAGCATGTCGCTGGCGTTATCGCTGAAGAACTTGAATTTGCTGAGTTCCAATTCGTACTTCTTGCGCAACGTAATATCTTCGATGATGGCGATCCCGCCGATCACCTCCCCATCGTTGCTCTTGACCGGCGCGCACACCATCGAGATCGTCAGCGGCAGTTGTCCATAGCTGGTCAGGTAGGGACCGTCGTACTCGCCACGCTGGCCATCCAGCAACGCCCGTTTCAACGCCGGCAACACCGCGTGATCCCGCAACTGATGGCAATCCAGCCCCAGCATATACTGGTGCGGCACCTGCATGATCTCGGCGAAACGGCGGTTCACATAGGTGACGATCAACTCCCGGTCATAGTGCAGGATGCCCACCGGCGAATGGTTCAACAGCTGCCGGTAGCGCTCCTCGCTCTGGCGCAGCATCGCCTCGCTGACCTTGAGCGCTTCCTCGCCGCGTTTGCGCTCGCTGATATTGTGCAGTGCCCCGGCCATGCGCGTGGGAACCCGGTGCAGATCCCGCTCCACCACCTGCCCGCGGCTTGCCAGCCACTCCCAGCCGCCGCGACTGCCACGCACCCGATACTCCTGCTCAAACAGGTCGCTGCGCCCCTGCAGATGATCCTGCAGCGCCTGCTCCACCCGTCCGCGATCGTCGCTATGGATCGCCTCCAGCCAGTCGGCCCAGCGCGTCTCCGCCAGCAGATTGGCTTGCCCGATCGCATCGAAGTCCCCGGCGCTGGAGACCCGGCCGGTAGCGATATGCCAGTCCCATACCAGGATCTCGGCCCCGGCCGTCGCCAACATCACCCGGCGCTCATTGATCCGCAACTCACCGACCAGGACCGTGATCAACACGGTGATGATCGTGGCGGTGGCCATGTAACCCCAGAGCATCGCCAGGCTGAAATGGATATCGTCGGTGTGGAACGGGCCATACCCGTTGGCCGTGGCCCACACCGCCTGTAGCGCCAGCAGCAACGCCGCCGTCGACGCGAGGCCGACGCCGCCCCTGATCGCCAGCCAGGAGAGCAGGAAAAACGGCAGGAAGATGACCGGCCGGGCCAGCACATGGGTACCGGCGTAGTCGCCGAAGATCAGTTCCCCGAGCAGCAGCAGGAGCAGCACGACGGCCAACGATTCGGCCCCCTTGCGCCCCGTCAATGCGGTCCGCCAGTAGCTGCGCTGCAACGTCAGCAGCGGAATCCCGCACACCAGCGCCCCCATCGCATCGCCCAGCCACCAGGTCCCCCAGACGCGGGCCATCTCGCCGCCCTGTACCAGGCCCGCCAAACGCAGCTGCAACGTGCCGTTACTGGCATTGATCGCCATCCCGACCAGCACCCCCAGCAGCAGATAGAGGCCGAAGTCACGGCGCCGCCCGAGGTCGGTCTGCATACCTTGTTGCCGCAACATCGTTGCCGCCAGCCAGGGCCCCAGCGTATTACCGCAGGCGATGCCGAAAGCCAGCGCGGGACTGCTCCCCACGGAGAGATTGACCGCAAAGGCGCCCAGCCAGATAGCGGGCCAGAGTGAACCACCCCAACGCAGCAGCGCCGCCAACGCGATACCGCTGGGCGCCCAGATCAGGGTGATATGGGAATCGACATAGGGGATGGAAAGGCCAAGGCGCCCGGTCACATAGTAGGCCAGGCCGACCAGGAGCGATTGGGCAAGCCAACGACCGGAGTGTGCTGGAATCATCATCATCCTGGATGTCCCACCATAACGCTTAAGGCTTCCGGAGGTACGGTCGATACCGCGGCCGTACAGCTAACTTCGATTCATGCAGTCGAGCGCCGGCATTCTCGCATGAATAGCTGCCCGCTGGGCAGCTCAGATCCCCGCGGGCTTCGCGGGTATCTTTTCACCTATCCTTGGACGAGCAGCGTCAGCGGATTTAACAGCTATCATTGAGTTAACCACCGACTGGCTGAGTAGCCAGTCGATAACCGTAAATTTATCTGGCCGGCCATACCACCTATGGCTAAATTTTATACAGCACAACCTTGATCTAGCGTTAGGATCAGCGCGCAGTACCGGGGATTCACTGCCGCTGATCAATATAAATGTATCTTTTTTAAGACATTTATATAACGTCATATTGCTGAATCCACCATTCTGCACAATGCTGGAAAGCATAGAGCATACTTAGCTGGGAGGGATCCTGAATGGCCGGTTCCGATCTGTTCGCCTTCGCCGAATCCGAAGCCAGGGAGGAGAGTTCGCAATCCGCGTGGAAGATCCTGAGTGTTGAGGATGACCTTGCCTACCAGGCCTCCCTGCTGTTCAGTCTGCGCGACATCAAGGTCCAGGACCGCCCGCTCGAAGTGCTGACCGCCAACTCGGTCAGCGAAGCCGCCATGTTGCTCTCCCATAACGCCGACATCTGCGTCATCCTGCTCGATGTGGTGATGGAGGAGGATGACGCCGGCCTGCGCCTGGCCAACACCATCCGCGAAGTGCTGGGTAACGCCGCCATCCGCATCGTGCTGCTGACCGGCCAACCCGGCATGGCCCCGCGCTCGGAAGTGATGTCGCGCTACGACATCGACGAATACTGGAACAAATCCGACCTGACCCGCGACACGCTGTTCACCATCATCAACGCCAATATCCGGACCTGGCACTACCTGAACGAGTTGATACAGGCCCGTAACGGGCTACAGATGGTGGTCGACGCGGCCCGCAGCATCAGCAGCAAGCAGAACCTCAGCAGTTTTACCCAGACCGTACTGGACGAGATCGGCCACATCATCGGCGTCAAGCAGGGCGGCATCGTCTGTGTCGCCTCCTCCGACGCCTGCAGCCTGACCGAAACCAAGATCGTCGCCGCCTCGGGCAGTTACAGCCATCTGAACAACGAAAGTCTCGACCAACTGGCCCTGGACGGCCTGGAGCAGTGTTTCCTGAGCGCGCGCCAGCAGCGCAGCCACCAGTTCGGCGATGACTATACCGTGCTGTACTTCGAGGAGCCGGAGTTCTCCTGCTCCCACTATCTGGTTCTGATCCACTCCCAGGTCAAGTTGAGCGACAGCCATATCAATCTGTTACGGGTGTTCAGCGAAAACATCAGCAGCGGCTTCACCACCGTCGCCCTGGTCAACCGCCTCAGCGACCTGGCCTATCGCGATCAGGCATTGGGCTCCCATAACCGCAACTGGCTGCTGCGCGAACTGGCCATCATGCCGACGGCGGAGATGCGCAACAGCGAATTGGTGATGGTCGATGTGGATAACTTTTCCGCCATCCTCGTAACCTTCGGCGAGCACTACTGCGAAGCGCTGCTCGCCGCCCTGTTCATCCAGCTGACCAGCTACCACCCCGATTTCAACTCCGTGGCCCGCACCAATGCCGACTCCTTCACCATCCTGTTCAACAAGGAACATGCCCCATCCGCCCAGCACCTCTGGGAGATGACCAACCAGCGCCTGGTGGTGGAGGGAACACCGCATCACCTGTCGCTGTCGGTCACGCGGATGGACCTGGGCCTGATGACCGCCACACCGCCCAACCAGATCCTGCAGCTGGCGGAGTCGGCCCTGAGTATCGGCCGCAGCCGCGGCGAACAGGTGATCGATTACCGCCCCGAGATTCTGGAGACGATCACCTCCAGCTACCGGATGATGAAAGAGCTGCAGTATGCGCTGGAGAACAACGAACTGTTCATCGTGCTGCAGCCCAAGGTCCAGCTGGACAATCTGCAGGTGGTCGGCTTCGAGGCGCTGCTGCGCTGGAAAAAGGAGGGGCGCTTCATTCCGCCCGACCAGTTCATCCCGATCGCCGAGACCTCGGGCCTGATCAGCGCCATCGACCGCACCGTGGTGCGCCAGGCGATTGGCGCGGTACAGCAGTTGCAGCAGGCCGGCCATAACCTGCCGGTAGCGTTCAACGCCAGTTGCATCGACCTGCGCAAACCGGGCTACATCGACTCGCTGCTGCAGGCGATAGAGGAGAGTCGCATCGATACCGGCCTGCTGGAGATCGAGGTTACCGAATCGGAAGCGATGCAGGACTACGACGAGATCAGTCCGCTGCTGGAACACCTGGTCAAACTCGGCATGGGGGTCAGCATCGACGATTTCGGCACCGGCTACTCGTCGCTGGCCCACGTCGCCAACCTGTCGGCGACGACGCTGAAGATCGACAAGAGCTTCGTCTCCCGGCTCGGCCAGGATCTGGCCGGCGAACACGTGGTGGAGATGGTGATCCGCCTGTGCGAACGTTTCCACTTCAAGGTGGTTGCCGAAGGCGTCGAAACCGAGGCCCAGCGCCAGTTGCTGATGAGCAAACGCTGCCATGTCGGCCAGGGCTACCTGTTCTCCCCCCCGCTGCCTATCACCGAGGCGATCGCCTGGCTGCAAAACTGGCCGCCCCAGGGCTGATCGAAGGAGCGACGCCGATGACCGAGCAGCAGCAACCGGAACTGGCGCCGCAGCGGCGGCCGCGCCAACCTGTCGTGCCCATCGCGGCGCTGATCGCCTTCAGCCTGCTGTGCGCCCTGGTGCTGTATAACCGCCTCAAACAGCAGCAGATCGACACCCTGGTGGCGCAACACGAGGAGTTGCTGACCACGGCGGTGGCCCAGGTCGGGCGCGAGCTGGGCGATATCCGCCACACCCTGAACCTGCTCGCGGTCGACCGCAACCTGCTCAACGGTATCGCCGTCGAGGAGCCGTTGAACCTGGAACCGATCGGCCAGTTTTTCCGCCGCTTCGGTACCGCGATCGACAACCTGCTGCAGATCCGCTGGATCGACACCAGCGGGATGGAGCGGGTACGGGTCAACATCGAGGGCGGTGTCGCCAGCAGCGTCGATGCCAGCCAGCTACAGGACAAACGTAATCGCTACTACTTCACCGATGCCATGAAGGTGGCGCCGCCGGCGGTCTATCTGTCGCCCATCGACCTGAACATCGAACAGGGCGTCGTCGTCCTGCCCCGGCAGCCGACGTTGCGGGCCGGGATCCAGACCGGCCCGAACGATGGCCTGCGTCCCGGGCTGCTGCTGATCAACTACGATATGGGGCCACTGCTCGAACGCATCCGCCAGCTCGAATCCCCCCGCATCGAACTGATGCTGGCCAACGCCTCGGGCACCTGGCTGCTGCACCCGGACCAAGCCCTGGAATGGGGCGAATCCTTAGGCCAGCCGCGGCACAGTCTGGCGGCGATGGAACCCAGGTTATGGGCCCTGCTGCAACGCACCCCGATCGGTAGCGGCGAGATCTACGCTGGCCGCCTGATCAGCTTTCGCCGCATCGCCCTGTCCGGCAACAGTACCCAGATCAGCGATCAGCGCCTGTATATCCTGCTGCAGACCCCGGCGACCGTGATCCAACAAATCGAGCTCCAGGCCGCCTCACCGGCCGCCCTGCTCGCCCTGCTGCTGTTGCTGCTGGGTGGACGGATGCTGTGGCGCGACCGGCGCCATCAGCAACGCTTATACGAACTGACCCAGAAACTGGGGCGGGAAAAAGCCGGGTTGCAGGCACTCAACAGCGAACTGGACCAGGCGCTGGAGCGCCAGCAGCTACTGCAGGACGAGCTGGCCGAAACCCGCAAGCTCTCCTCGCTCGGCATGATGGTCGCCGGCGTGGCCCATGAGCTGAACACACCGATCGGTGGCGCACTGATCTCCACCTCCAGCCTGCGCAACCACCACCAGGAGCTGGGGCAGGCGTTCCACAGCGGCCTGACCCGGCAAGCGCTGCAGAGCTATATCGCCTCATCCGGCGAGGGGCTGGAGCTGGTGGAGCGCAACCTGAGCCGCGCCGCCAACCTGGTCAAGAGTTTCAAACGCCTGGCACTGGACCGCGCCAGCGAAACGCCGGTCGAGTTCAATCTGGCCCAGGTGGTCAACGACCTGCTGCACTCCCTCTCCTCGCAGTTGAAGCACGAGCAGACCGAGGTCCGAACCGAGATCCCGACCGACCTGCAGCTGTACGGCTACCCCGGCGTCATCTCGCAGATCCTGCAGAACCTGGTTCTCAACGCCATCACCTACGGCACGGCCGGCATGCCCGACGGTCAGGTACTGATCGAGGCCCACCGCCAGGGCGATCAGCTGCTACTGGCCGTGGCCGACAACGGCCGCGGCATCGCGCCGGAGCTGCGGCAAACGCTGTTCGACCCCTTCGTGACCAGCGGTCGCGGCGAGGGGCACACCGGGCTCGGCCTGCACCTGGTACACCAGTGGGTAACCGATCTGATGCGGGGGCGCATCAAACTGAACTGTCCCGCCGCCGGCGGCACCCGCTTCGAGTTGCAGCTGCCGTTGCGGCTGACGCCGACGACGGCGCCGCGCAGCGATCAGAAGCGCGGCTGATAGTGGTGGCAATAGGGGATCTTGCCGGTCTTCTCGTAGTAGTCCTGGTGGTACTCCTCGGCACGCCAGAAGGTGCAGTGCGGTAGCAACTGCGTCACCACGTCGAACCCCTTGCTGCGCAGCTGCGCGATCAGCCGCTCGGCGGTCGCTTTCTCCTCGTCGTCGTTATAGAAGATCGCCGACAGGTACTGCGCGCCGATATCCGGTCCCTGGCCGTTGGCCTGGGTCGGGTCATGGATCTCGAAGAACAGCCTGGCCAGGGTTTCGAACTCCACTTCGCCAGGATCGTAGCTGACCTCGACCACCTCCAGGTGACCGGTACTGCCGCTACACACCTCGCGGTAGCTGGGGTTCTCCTTGTGCCCGCCCATATAACCCGAGACCACCGCAACCACGCCCGGCAGCTGCTGCATCAGGTGCTCCACGCCCCAGAAGCAACCGCCGGCGAAATAGGCTTTCCTCAGCGTGGTGCCGGCGCTCGCGGCCAGTTGCTCGGCGCTGACGAAATCGAGCGACACCGAGTTGACGCAGTGGCGCACGTTCTTCGCCGTCAGCATCTCGCCCTCGAACACATGGCCGAGGTGACCGCCACAATGGGCGCAGAGGATCTCGGTGCGACGCCCGTCGGCATCGACTTCGCGGCGGATGGCGCCTTCGATCTCATCGTCGAAACTGGGCCAGCCACAATGGGAGGGGAACTTGTCCTGGGAGCGGTAGAGCGGCGCACCGCACTGCTTGCAGGTATACACGCCGGTCTCGAAGAAATCGTTGTAGCGGCCGGTGAAGGGGCGCTCGGTCCCCTTCTGCAGGATCACGTACTGCTCTTCCGGGGTCAGTTTCTTGTCACTCATCACGGCACCTCACGCGCTATTGAGTTGTTGCCTGCCGCAGCGGCGGGCCTAGCGTTAGTCTACTCGGTTAGTCGGTATAGGCTTAGTCGGATAGCGCGGCAAAGGCTTACACCCGCCAGGATCAGCGGCACTGCATCTTGAGCCAGAACGCCTGGCGACAACGGCTGTCGAACCCCTTGCGGTCGGGCGTGACCTGCAGCGTCGGCGGCTGCTGCACCACGTCGTAACTGATCCAGCATTCGGCGCACACCAGCGCCTGCGGCTGATCATCCTGTTCGATCTCGCAGGCCAGCACCACGCCGTTGGCGAACCGGTACAGGGTGCGCTCGCGCGTCACCTCCAGCTCCTGATCATGCCAACGCTCCGAGCTGGAGTGACGTGCGACGATGACGGCCGGGCTCGGCAGTCCCTCGATGGCCGCCACATAGGTCGCCAGGCTGTTGGCCGTAAACTGGTTCATCCGTTATCCGTCTATCCCGAAAAGGCTAGAGCCTGCCAGAGCCGGGGAGATCGATCAATCGGCTTGAGAACGCGCGGGTCGCCCCGCGCGCAGGGGAAGGGTTAAAACGGGGAAGCCAATCAGCCGGCCAGCGCGCGCTCGACCATCACCGCCATCGGCGTGGTGGTGCGACCGATCAGTTGGCTGAGCTGATGACCCTCGTCGAACAGCCCGCCCTGAGAGGCGCCGGTGTCGGACTCGGCCAGCAGTTGCGCCACCGGTTGCGGCAGGCCGGCACCAACCAGCGCGGCGGCGAACTCCGCTTCCGGCAGGTCCTGGTAGCCGATCGCCTTGCCGGACTGGCGCGCGATCTCGGCAGCCAGTTCGGTCAGTGTGTAGGCGTCGTCGCCGGCCAGCTCGTACACCTTGCCGGCCTGATCGTCCGCCAGCAGTACTGCCGCGGCCGCCGCGGCATAATCGGCGCGGGCGGCGGAGGCGATACGGCCCGCGCCGGCGCTTCCCAGCACGACGCCGAACTGCAGCGCCGCCGGTACGCTGGCCATGTAGTTTTCGCTGTACCAGCCGTTGCGCAGCAGCACATAGGCCAGGCCCGACTCGGCCAGCATCGCCTCGGTCTCGCGGTGTTCCAGCGCCAGCGGCAGCGGCGAGCTGTCGGCACGCAGCAGGCTGGTGTAGGCCAGCAGCTTCACCCCGGCCTGTTTTGCCGCCGCGATGACGTTGGCGTGCTGCGGTGCGCGGCTGCCCACCTCGCTG
>QKGH01000388.1 GCA_003250495.1 Marinobacterium sp. | reverse complement strand
AGGGGATTAAGGTTGACGTATCGGCACGCCCGGCGCAGTGCCGCTGGCGCTCGACCGGGCGGCTCGCGATCGGTTTAGCCAACCGGAGGTGCCTCGGATAATCGGCGCCGCCGAAATAGGCGGGGCTTGGGGTGGTGGCTAGCGCGCGGCGACCGGTGCGTGCGTTGCCGGAGCAGACGGCTTCAGCAGCGGTGCGTTTGGCGCGCTGCTCGGTCGGAGCTGGCTTGCCTGGCTGTCCGCGACTGGCGATCCGGAGGGGGTTGGAAGCCGGTTGGCTGTCTCCGAAGTGCGGACGACCGGGCGCGCTTGCACGCCAGGCGCACCGCTGTTCATCGCTATGCTTCGGGGAGTCGGGGCGGCGGGAACAGGGCGGGTCGACCGTCCCGTCGCGCTCCAGTGGCAAGCGGTTAACCGCGTCGGCGCCGACGGCGGTGGCAGTGCCGGTATCGGTATCGGGCGCAGCGTCGAGAACACGCGTGTCGTGATGGCGTGGCAGCGGGGCGATGCCTGCCCGGCAGTGGGGCCCTGAGGAGGTGCCGTTGGGCAGATTAAGGCAACTCGATGTCCGGGCGGTCATCGACGGAGTGCCGGCCAGGGCGGCGGCGGGCGAACGGGTCCAGCGTTTGCCATCCATGTGGATTGTCTCTGTTTTTAGTTGTTGTTATGCAGATAGCGACGCCCGACCCAGAGGGTGTCGAACGTTATTTATAGTATTTATACTAATAAATAGACTAAAACAACCAGGATCGAAAAAAACCACCGCCTGTGGCAGGATGGCCGCCTCAACCCGGACTGCAGAACGCTATGCAAGCACAAGATTTCCAGGCCCCGAAGCGGGTCAAGCGCGCCGACCAGATCGTTGAGGCGGTCAAGCGCTGGGTCGTCGTCAACGGCAAGCAGCCGGGCGATCGCCTGCCCAACGAGCGCGAGCTGATGACCCAGTTCGAATGTTCCAAGGGCACCGTGCGCGAGGCGCTGAAGTCGCTGGAGGTGCAGGGGCTGGTGCGGATCAGGACCGGCCCCAACGGGGGTGCCATCCTGGAGCGGGTACCCTACGAGAAAGCCAGCCAGCTGCTGCGCAACTATCTGCACTTCGCGCAGCCCACCGGTCCCGAGATCTATGCCTTGCGCACACTGGTCGAACCGGAGATCGCCGCGCTGGCGACGCCGCGGCTGCAGGAGGCGGATCTGCAGCGCCTGGAGGCGCTGGTGGCCTGCTGCGAGACGCCGGCGCGCAACTTCGATGAACGGTTGCAGCAGCGGATCGCGGAGCTTGAGTTCCACGTGGTGCTGGCCGAGTGCTGTGACAACGCGATGCTGTCATTCATCGGTCGCTTCCTGAACGATATGATTCGCGACCTGGTGATCTTCAAAAAGGCGCAACTGCCGGAGCAGCAGGAGTTCTCCTGCGCTAACCTTAACTACCATCAACGGCTGCTGGAGGCACTGCGGGCCCGCGATGCGGAGCGGGCCCGGCAACTGATGCATGAACATATGCAGTCGGCGGAGCGCTTCAACCGCGAACTGGAAGGTCAGCTGCAAGCCTTTTTCCTGGTGTGAAGACGGCGTCGCCACTCCCTAGACTTTTGTCTGATGTTGACAATTTTTACGTTATTCGCGGTTGACGCTCTCATTTGGCGCCGGTAAGGTGTCGACAATCAAACATTGTCGACAATCTTGAAGAGTTGCGATGAACGCAAGTGCCAATACAGGCGGGGTGCTGGAGATCGATCAGGAGAGCCGCACTCTGGCCGACCGGGTCTGCAAGCAGATAGTCACCGCCATCGTCAAAGGCGATCTGTTGCCGGGGCAGAAGATCAGCGAACCCGAGCTGGCGCGTACCTACGGTATCAGCCGCGGGCCGCTGCGCGAAGCGATCCGTCGCCTCGAAGGCTGGCGCCTGGTCGAGCGCAAACCGCATGTCGGTGCCCGCGTCGTGCAGCTCTCCGCGCGCGAGCTGATCGAGATCTACCGGGTGCGTGAAGCGCTGGAGGGGATGGCGTGCCGCCTGGCGGCGGAGAACATGACCGCCAGCGAGATCGGCAGCCTGAAACAGCTGCTCGACTCCCACGAGCAATCGATCGAACAACGCGAAGGACGCTCCTACTTCCAGAAGGAGGGCGACCTCGATTTCCACTATCGGATCGTCCAGGGTAGCAAGAATGCCAAGTTGCAGGAGCTGCTCGGGGCCGATCTTTATCACCTGGTACGCATGTACCGTTACCAGTTCAGTGTGTCCAGTTCGCGTCCGAAACGCGCGCTCAAGGAGCATCGGCAGATTATCGATGCCATCGAGGCGCGGGACCCGGAGTTGGCGGAGATGCTGATGCGCCGTCATATCAGTGCGGCACGCCAGAATATCGAAGAAAAACTGAACGCAGTGTCCAAACCTCAAGGGGAAGAAAATGGCTGAGAAACTGACCGCGGGTGGGCGCTTCCGCAAAGCGCTGGCTGAGAACCAACCGCTGCAGATCGTGGGTACCGTCAACGCTTACCATGCAATGATGGCGACCCGTGTCGGGCACCAGGCGATCTACCTGTCCGGTGGCGGTATCGCCAACGCCTCCTACGGCCTGCCCGACCTGGGCATGACCTCGATGAACGATGTGCTGGAAGATGTCCGCCGCGTCACCAGCGCCGTCGACACCCCGCTGCTGGTCGACATCGATACCGGCTGGGGCGGCGCGTTCAACATCGCCCGTACCGTCAAAGAGATGATCAAGGGCGGCGCGGCAGCGGTGCATATGGAAGACCAGGTGGCGCAGAAGCGCTGCGGTCACCGTCCGAATAAAGAGATCGTTTCCCTCGAGGAGATGGTCGACCGCGTCAAGGCCGCCGTCGATGCCAAGACCGATGACGATTTCTTCATCATCGCCCGTACCGACGCCTTCCAGCAGGAGGGTCTGAACGCCGCGGTGGAACGTGCCCAGGCCTGCCTCGAAGCCGGTGCCGACGCTATCTTCGCCGAAGCGGTTCACACGCTGGAGGACTACACCGCGTTCTCCAAAGGGATCAACGGCGCACATCTGCTGGCCAACATCACCGAATTCGGTGCGACCCCGCTGTTCAACAAGGCCGAGCTGGCCGAGCACGGTGCCACCATGGTGCTGTACCCGCTGTCCGCGTTCCGCGCCGCCAACAAGGCCGCTCTGAACGTGTTCGAACACATCCTCAAGGATGGCGACCAGAAGGCAGTTGTCGACACTATGCAGACCCGTATGGATCTGTACGATTACCTCAACTACCACGACTTCGAGCAGAAGCTGGACGCCCTCTTTAAAGAAGGCAAGAACAAGTAACCACCGGCCAACGCTGGCAGAGTGTAAACCATTCTACGAAAAGGGAGCGTTGACTCCCTTCGAGTTGCAAAGGAGATAACGATGGCAGAAGCAAAACAGCTGAGTGGCGCAGGCCTGCGGGGCCAGTCCGCCGGTGCAACCGCCCTGTGTACCGTGGGCAAGACCGGTGCCGGCCTGACCTACCGCGGTTACGACATCAAGGAGCTGGCCGATAAGGCGGAGTTCGAAGAGGTCGCTTACCTGCTCCTGTACGGCAAACTGCCGAACCAGGCGAGCCTGGATGCGTACAAGGCGAAGCTGAAAGAGATGCGCGGCCTGCCGCAGGCGCTGAAGACCGTACTGGAACAGATCCCGGCCAATGCCCATCCGATGGATGTGATGCGTACCGGCTGTTCGATGCTGGGCAACCTGGAAACCGAGCAGGATTTCAGCGAGCAGCACGACAAGATCGACCGCATGCTGGCGGTGTTCCCGTCGATCATCAACTACTGGTACAACTTCGCCCATTACGGCAAGCGTATCGAGACCAACACCGATGCGGACTCCATCGGCGAGCACTTCCTGTGGACCCTGCACGACAAGAAGCCGGACCCGATGCACGTCAAGGTGATGCACGCGTCGCTGATCCTGTACGCCGAGCATGAGTTCAACGCCTCTACCTTCACCGCCCGCGTCTGCGCCTCCACGCTGTCCGATATCCACAGCTGCGTGACCGGTGCCATCGGCTCCCTGCGCGGCCCGCTGCATGGCGGTGCCAACGAAGCGGCGATGGCGATGATCGAGAACTGGAAATCCGCCGACGAAGCGGAAGACGCGATCATGGGGATGCTGGCGCGCAAGGACAAGATCATGGGCTTCGGCCACGCGATCTACCGCGAGTGCGACCCGCGTAACGCGATCATCAAAGAGTGGTCGAAGAAGCTGTCCGAACATGTCGGCGACACCGTGCTGTACCCGGTTTCCGAGCGTGTCGAGGCGGTGATGTGGCGCGAGAAGAAGCTGTTCTGCAACGCCGACTTCTTCCACGCCTCCGCTTACCACTTCATGGGCATCCCGACCGAACTGTTCACGCCGATCTTCGTCTGCTCGCGCGTGGCCGGCTGGACCGCGCATGTGATGGAGCAGCGCGCCAACAACCGCATCATCCGCCCGTCCGCAGACTACACTGGTCCTGAGGCGGCAGAATGGGTACCGATCGAGCAGCGGGCCTGATCTGACACCAACGGCGCTTGTCCTGCAGGCGCCGTTTTCCCGCTCCTCTGTCTGTCAATACTACTCGATGGATTCCCGACGCTATGAACACTGAATATCGCAAAGCCCTTCCCGGAGCTGCGCTGGACTACTTCGATACCCGTGCGGCCGTCGAAGCGATCCAACCCGGCGCCTACGACAAGCTGCCGTACACCTCCCGTGTACTGGCCGAGCAGCTGGTTCGTCGTTGCGAACCGCAGGCCCTGACCGACTCCCTGAAACAGCTGATCGAGCGCAAGCGCGACCTGGACTTCCCCTGGTATCCGGCGCGCGTCGTGTGCCATGACATCCTGGGGCAGACCGCGCTGGTCGATCTGGCCGGCCTGCGTGACGCCATCGCCGAGCAGGGCGGGGATCCGTCCAAGGTCAACCCGGTGGTGCCGACCCAGCTGATCGTCGACCACTCGCTGGCCGTCGAGGCACCGGGCTTCGATCCGGACGCGTTCGAAAAGAACCGCGCCATCGAGGACCGTCGCAACGAAGACCGTTTCCACTTCATCGACTGGACCAAGACCGCGTTCAAGAACGTCGATGTGATCCCGGCCGGTAACGGCATCATGCACCAGATCAACCTGGAGAAGATGTCGCCGGTGATCCAGGCCCGTGATGGCGTGGCCTTCCCGGATACCTGTGTCGGTACCGACTCCCACACCCCGCATATCGACTGCCTCGGCGTCATCGCCATCGGCGTCGGCGGTCTGGAAGCGGAAACCGTGATGCTGGGCCACCCGTCGATGATGCGCCTGCCGGATATCGTCGGTGTCAAACTGGTCGGCAAGCGTCACCCCGGCATCACCGCCACCGATATCGTGCTGGCCCTGACCGAGTTCCTGCGTCAGGAACGCGTGGTCGGCGCCTACCTGGAGTTCTTCGGTGAGGGCGTTCCGAGCCTGACCATCGGCGACCGCGCCACCATCTCCAACATGACGCCGGAATTCGGCGCCACCGCCGCGATGTTCTACATCGACGAGCAGACCCTCGATTACCTGAAGCTGACCGGTCGCGAGCCGGAGCAGGTGGCACTGGTCGAGCAGTACGCCAAGGCAACCGGACTCTGGGCGAGCGCCCTGGAAGGTGCCGAATACGAGCGCGTGCTGGAGTTCGATCTGTCCAGCGTGGTACGCAACATGGCCGGTCCGTCCAACCCGCACCGCCGTCTGCCCACCACGGCGCTGCACGAGCGCGGCATTGCCGATGAGGACAAGCTGGCCGCTGCGCGCCAGGAAGAGGAAGCGGGACTGCTGCCGGACGGCGCCGTGATCATCGCCGCCATCACCTCCTGCACCAACACCTCGAACCCGCGCAACGTGGTGGCCGCCGCGCTGCTGGCGAAGAAAGCCAACGAGCTGGGCCTGGTGCGCAAGCCCTGGGTCAAATCCTCCTTCGCGCCGGGTTCCAAGGTTGCCAAACTGTACCTGGAAGAGGCCGGTCTGCTGCCGGAACTGGAGAAGCTGGGCTTCGGTATCGTGGCCTACGCCTGCACCACCTGTAACGGCATGTCCGGCGCGCTGGATCCGCAGATCCAGCAGGAGATCATCGACCGCGACCTGTACGCCACCGCAGTGTTGTCCGGTAACCGCAACTTCGACGGTCGTATCCACCCCTATGCCAAGCAGGCGTTCCTGGCCTCGCCGCCGCTGGTGGTCGCCTACGCCATCGCCGGTACCGTGCGCTTCGATATCGAACAGGACGTGCTGGGCACCGATCAGAACGGCAACCCGGTCACGCTGAAGGATCTGTGGCCGAGCGACGAAGAGATCGATGCGATCGTCAAGGCGCACGTGAAGCCGGAACAGTTCAAGCAGGTCTACATCCCGATGTTCGACCTCGGCGAAGTGGAGGAGGCGAAGAGCCCGCTGTACGACTGGCGTCCGATGTCCACCTACATCCGCCGTCCGCCGTACTGGGAAGGCGCCCTGGCCGGCGAGCGTACGTTGACCGGCATGCTGCCGCTGGCGGTGCTGGGCGATAACATCACCACCGACCACCTGTCGCCGTCCAACGCGATTCTGGCCAGCTCTGCGGCCGGTGAATACCTCGCCAAGATGGGCCTGCCGGAGGAGGACTTCAACTCCTACGCCACCCACCGCGGTGATCACCTGACCGCGCAGCGTGCGACCTTCGCCAACCCGAAACTGCTGAACGAGATGTGCCGCGACGCCAATGGCGAGATCATCCAGGGCTCCCT
Organism: Marinobacterium sp.; assembly: GCA_003250495.1. Lineage (GTDB taxonomy): Bacteria > Pseudomonadota > Gammaproteobacteria > Pseudomonadales > Balneatricaceae > Marinobacterium_D. The sequence continues at coordinate 40,399 of QKGH01000388.1, read as the reverse complement.
GGCGCGTCTGGAGCCGGAAGGCCAGCAGATGCGGATGTGGGAAGTGATCGAAACCTATATGAACCGCAAGCAGAACCTGATCATCGTGGCCGGTGCCGACTACGGTCAGGGCTCGTCCCGCGACTGGGCCGCCAAGGGCGTGCGTCTGGCCGGTGTCGAAGCGATCGTCGCTGAAGGTTTCGAGCGTATCCACCGCACCAACCTGGTCGGCATGGGCGTGCTGCCGCTGCAGTTCAAAGAGGGCGAGACCCGTCACACCTACAACATCGACGGTACCGAAACCTACGATGTGAAGGGTGAGATCTCTCCGCGCTGCGAACTGACGCTGGTGATCCACCGTCGCAACGGCGAAAGCGTCGAAGTGCCGGTGATCTGCCGCCTCGACACCGCCGCCGAAGTGCGCGTCTACAAGGCGGGCGGCGTGCTGCAGCGCTTCGCTCAGGACTTCCTGGAAGGCACTGCCTGATAGCTGCGGTAGAAAACAGCCCGGGTCATCGCTGATGGCCTGGGCATTTCCGTACCTTATAGCTGGCCTGTGCTGGGTGTTACCACAGCGGACACGCCGTAAACCCCTCCCTGGGGCTCGCTGTCGCCCTGGCCGTCAGGGATGATGGAAATGTCGTCATTGCAGGAGCAATCTGGCGACCCGCGACAGACGGTCCGCTGCAGTCACCACCCCATCACGTCTGCATCTCTTGCCGCATGCAAGAGTTAGCACCGGCAACCGACTTATTTGGAGCATCTATATGTCCAGTGTTCCCCAGATCAAAATCCCCGCCACCTATATCCGTGGCGGTACCAGCAAGGGTGTGTTTTTCCGTCGCCAGGACCTGCCGGAAGCGGCGCAGGAGCCCGGTGCCGCGCGCGACAAGATCCTGCTGCGGGTGATCGGCAGCCCCGATCCCTACGGCCAGCAGATCGACGGCATGGGCGGTGCGACCTCGTCCACCTCCAAGACCGTGATCCTGGACAAGAGCAGCCAACCGGACCATGACGTGGATTACCTGTTCGGCCAGGTCGCCATCGACAAGGCGTTCGTCGACTGGTCCGGCAACTGCGGTAACCTGACCGCCGCGGTGGGGGCTTTCGCCATCGCCTCCGGTTTCGTCGCCGCCGAGCGGATCCCGAACAACGGCGTCTGCGTCGTGCGCATCTGGCAGAAGAACATCCAGAAAACCATCATCGCCCATGTGCCGATCACCAACGGTCAGGTGCAGGAGACCGGCGATTTCGAACTCGACGGCGTCACCTTCCCGGCGGCGGAAGTGGTGATCGAATTCATGGACCCGGCCGACGGCGAAGGTTCCATGTTCCCCACCGGTAACCTGGTCGACGACCTCGAAGTGCCGGGCATCGGTACCTTCAAGGCGACCATGATCAACGCCGGCATCCCGACCATCTTCCTCAACGCCGCCGATATCGGTTACACCGGTACCGAGCTGCAGAAGGATATCAACGGCAATGCCGAGGCGCTGCAGCGGTTCGAAACCATGCGTGCCTACGGTGCGGTGAAGATGGGGCTGATCGCCGACATCGCCGAAGCGGCCGCGCGTCAGCACACGCCGAAGATTGCCTTCGTGGCCCCGGCCACCGACTATGTCGCCTCCAGCGGCAAGCAGATCGCGGCGGGCGATATCGACATCTGCGTGCGCGCGCTCTCCATGGGCAAACTGCACCACGCGATGATGGGCACCGCTTCAGTGGCGATCGCCACGGCGGCGGCGGTTCCCGGCACGCTGGTTAACCTGGCCGCCGGCGGCGGTGAGCGCGACGCGGTGGTGTTCGGTCACCCCTCCGGTAGCCTGCGGGTCGGTGCCGCGGCGCAGGAGGTCGATGGCGAATGGACCGCGACCAAGGCGGTAATGAGCCGCAGCGCACGGGTGCTGATGGAAGGCTGGGTGCGTATCCCCGGCGATACCTTCTGACTTAAGCGCCTCCTAACTTAAGCGCTTCCCAACTTAAGCGCCCCCAGCGCATCGCCGTCAGCGACTGTGTCGTGGTTGTCGGCGCTACGCTACAAAATGCCCGCGTCAGCGGGCATTTTTGGTTGACCGAAACGGTGGCTGCACCGATAGTTTTCGTTGAAGAGCGCGAGTATCGACGGCGCGCGATGTAAGCAGAGAGGAGGCCGGGGGCCTCGGGAGCTGATCTCCATCGCCAAGGTAACCGAGTCGGCCGAACGTCACCGCCTGTGGGCACATATTGCCATCCTCATCGTCGTACTGGCGGGCGCAATCGCGACCGAATATGTCCAGGCCCTGTTCGCCGAACGTTCCCGCCAGGCTAGTCAGTCGGAAGCCCTGGCCATGCTGTCGCAGCTGCGTTCGGCACTGGCCAACGAGATCAACACCATTCTCTACCGCAGTAGCGGCCTGATCTCCTACGTCACGCTGCGCCCGGAAAGCGGGCCTGAGGATTGGGTAGAACTGGCAGCGGAGCTGATGCGCACCACCCGTTACATCCACAACATCGGTCTGGCGCCGGGAAACCGGCTGCTGTTCGTTTACCCCCTGCAGGGTAACGAGGGGGCGATCGGGCTCAGGTACGAAGAGAATCCGCGCCAGTGGCCGGCGGTGCAGGAAGCGATACAGACCAGGAAGATGGTGTTGGCCGGACCGCTGGAACTGGTCCAGGGCGGGCAGGGGCTGATCGTTCGCGCACCGATCTATCGGCGTGCGAAGGGGCGGGGCGATGGCAGCTACTGGGGGATGGCGTCGGTGGTGATCGATGCCGACGCGCTGTTCGCCGCGGCCGGCGTCGCCGACAACATTGGCCAGTACGAGGTCGCGCTGCGGGGCGTGGACGGCAAGGGCGCCGCCGGGGCCCTGATCTTCGGGCGTGAGGCGCTGTTTAAACAGCCGCTGGCGCAGCTGGAGGTGGTGTTTCCTCAGGGGTCCTGGCTGCTGGCCGCCCAGATCCATGACAGCGCCCGTCCCGGCTGGCTGGCGCGTAATCTACCGCGTGGGGCTGGCTACTCGTTCTTGTTCATCATCGTCGTACTGCTGCTGATCCTGGAGCGCCTCTACTACTGCAGCCGCGGCGAGGCGATGCACGATAGCCTGACCGGGCTACCGAACCGGCGCCTGTTGATGGAGCGCATCACCCAATTGGCGGCGTTGCACGAGCGTACCGGGTTGAGTTTCGCGCTCTATTTCGTCGATCTGAACGACTTCAAGCCGATCAACGATCAGCACGGCCACCCGGCCGGCGATGCGGTATTGCGCGAGGTCGGCCGGCGCCTGCAGGCCCTGGTGCGCAACTCCGATACCGTGGCGCGTACCGGCGGCGATGAGTTCATGGTGTTGCAGCCGGCGGTGGAGTCCCCGGCCGCGGCGCTGCTGGTGGCGGATAAGATAGAAGGGTCGCTGGCGGAAGGGTTCAACTACCACCAGCAGGGGTTCAGGCTCAGCGCCGCCGTGGGCTACGCGATCTACCCGCAGGATGCCGATAGCGTGGAGCGACTGATCATGCTGGCCGATGCGCAGATGTATCAGCGTAAGACGGAGATGAAACTGTCGGCGCGGCGCTGAGCGGGCTTTGGCGTCGCAGGCCCCGGAAAACAGGCAAAAAAAAGCCGCAACAAGGTTGCGGCGAGTCTAACTAGAGATAACGCAAGGAAAAGCAAAAGCGGAAGGAAATACGCGAAAACCTATGTCCCTATTACCCCAACAACGACGACAGGATGCGTAACAACTCCCCTCCGATGAAGTTCATACTAAAGTTTAAGCGTGCGGGCGACAAATGATGCTTAATTGCGAATTAGATGAATTTATCTCAACTATATGAGCGGGCCTGATCGTGGCGGTGCCCGGAGTCTAGCGGGTGTGGCCGGGATGGGATGATGTAAAGCGGTTCAACTAGGGAAGGGGGCTCGGCAGGAGCCCCTGCAACTCGACGAGTCGCAGGGGGAACGCGGGGGATCAGCGCAGGGGCAGTACCTGGCGCAGTTTATGGTCCATGTCGCGCAGGCAGGTGTCGGTGGCTTTCCAGTCGATGCAGGCATCGGTCACCGAGACGCCGTACTTGAGCTCACTGAGGTCGCAGGGGATAGACTGGCTGCCCCACTCCAGGTTGCTCTCGACCATCAGGCCGATGATCGACTTGTTACCCTCGGCGATCTGGTTGCAGACGTTCTCCGCCACCAGCGGCTGCAGGCCCGGATCCTTGTTGGAGTTGGCGTGGCTGCAGTCGATCATGATGTTCTGGCTGACGCCGGCTTTTTCCAGTGCCTGCTCGCACAGCTTGACGCTGACGGAGTCGTAGTTCGGCTTGCCGTTACCGCCGCGCAACACCACGTGTCCATAACGGTTACCGCGGGTACGGACGATGGCGACCTGACCCATCTGGTCGAGGCCGAGGAAACTGTGCGGGTGCACGACGGATTTCATCGCGTTCACCGCCACCTCCAGGCCGCCGTCGGTACCGTTCTTGAAGCCGACGGCGCAGGAGAGGCCGGAGGACATCTCGCGGTGGGTCTGGGACTCGGTGGTGCGCGCGCCGATCGCCGACCAACTGATCAGGTCCTGCAGGTACTGCGGGGTGTTCGGATCCAGCGCTTCGGTGGCCAGCGGCAGCCCCATCTCGGACAGGTCGAGCAGCAGCTTACGCGCGATGTGCAACCCCTCCTCGATATCGAAGGAGTCGTTCAGGTGCGGATCGTTGATCAGCCCTTTCCAGCCGACGGTGGTGCGGGGTTTCTCAAAATAGACGCGCATGACCAGATAGAGGCTCTCCTTGACATCGTCGGCCAGGGCTTTCAGGCGGCGGCCATACTCGAGCGCGGCTTCAGTGTCATGAATGGAGCAGGGGCCAACCACCACCAGCAGGCGTTTGTCCTTGCGATCGAGGATATCCTTGATCACCTGACGCCCCTCCATCACCGTGCGTGCCGCGGTGTCGCTGAGCGGCAGCTTGGCCTTGAGACGGTCCGGGGTAATCAGTGCCGTGGTGCTATCGATATTAAGGTCTTCTACGCGGTTATCGGTCATCTTCCAGTGTCCTGACGGCTGAATACGGTGGCGCGGTACATACGCCAAGGGCCACTTTGTACCACATTGAGGCAGGGGTTATAAGTGGCGCTTGGTGGCATCTGCCGCTTCCCTGTTCGGACGCAGGGGCGGCGATGGTACACTGGCGGCGCACACCGCGCTGAACCCTTGGGGCCGGCGCGGGTCGGAGTGTCTTGCGAGATCTGAAAAGCGGTTAGAAGGAATAGCGGTTTGTACGGCTCAACTCCAAAGCTCAACTGGTCCTCCACGACAGCCCTGCTGCTGTCGCTACTGTCATTCGTCGCGCTGTCGGTACTGCTGGCCTTGCCGGCGCGGGCCGGGCTATTCGACGTGCCCGCCGCCAGCGCCGGCAATCCGCTCCCGGTCGAACAGGCGTATCAACTGCGCCAGGAGCAGGTGGGGCCGGGACGGATCGACCTGGTATGGGAGATGCCGCCCGACTACTACCTGTATCGCGACAAGATCAGTGTGCAGCCGGGCCCCGGGGTGAGCCTGGTCGATCAGCGCCGCGGCGAATCGGAGCTAAAGCAGGATCCGCTGTTCGGCGCGGTACAGGTGTACCACAACGAAGCCCGGGTGCAGTTGCTGATCGGCCGTAGCGGGGCTGCCAGCAGCGGCACGCTGGAGGTCAGTTACCAGGGCTGTTGGGAGGGGGGGATCTGCTATCCGCCACAGACCCAACAGCTGGAGCTGTTCGATCTGGTCCCGGCCGCGCCGCTGGCCTGGCCGCAAACGGCCAGCACCGCGCAGGCCGAGCCGCCGTCCGCGGACGGCGTTGCCGTTCCCGCAGCGGCGCTCAGCGAGCAGGACCGCTTCGCACGCCTGCTGGCCGGCAGCTCCGCGCTGGTGGTGCTGGCCGCGTTCTTTGTCGCCGGTCTGGCGCTGTCACTGACCCCCTGCGTGTTTCCGATGATCCCGATCCTGTCGGGAATCATCGTCGGTCATGGCCGGCGCATGACCACGGCGCGGGCGTTCCTGCTGTCGCTGGTCTACGTGCTGGCGATGGCGCTGACCTATGCCCTGGCCGGGGTGGTGGTCGGGCTGTTCGGCGCCAATGTGCAGGTGGCACTGCAGAACCCCTGGGTGATCTCGCTGTTCGCCGGCCTGTTCGTGGTGCTGGCGTTGTCGATGTTCGGTTTCTACGAGCTGCAGGTACCCTCCTGGATCCAGAGCCGGGTCAGCAGCGTCAGCCAGCAGCAGAAGGGCGGCTCGCTGTGGGGCGTGGCGGTAATGGGCATACTGTCGGCACTGATCGTGGGGCCCTGCATGGCGGCACCGCTGGCCGGTGCGTTGATCTATATCGGCCAGAGCGGCGACCCGCTGCTGGGCGGCCTGGCGCTGTTCGTACTGTCGCTGGGGATGGGCGTGCCGCTGCTGCTGGTCGGTGCCTCCGCCGGTCGCCTGCTGCCCCATGCCGGGGCCTGGATGGAGGGGGTGAAAGCCGCCTTCGGCGTGCTCCTGCTGCTGATGGCGGTGTGGATGCTCGACCGTATCGTGCCGACGACGGTCACCATGGGGCTGGTCGGTGTGATCCTGATCGTCAGCGCGGTCTATCTGAACGCGCTGGACCGGCTGGCCGAATCGAGCAGCGGCTGGCAGCGGTTATGGAAGGGGCTGGGGCTGATCCTGCTGGTGTACGGCGTGGCGCTGCTGATCGGCCTGCTCGGCGGCGGCCGCAGCCTGATCTATCCGTTGCAGGGGGTGATCGGCGGGGCGTCTGGCGCTGCGCAGGCGCAGAGCCAGAGCCGGCTGCCGTTTGAGGTGGTACGGACCCGGGCCGAGCTGGAGCCGCTGCTGGCGGCGGCCGCGGCGGCCGGGCAGCCGGTGATGCTGGATTTCTACGCCGACTGGTGCGTCTCCTGCGTGGAGCTGGAGTACACCACCTTTGCCGACGCCGGGGTCGAGAGCCGTCTGTCGAGCTTTCGCCTGATCAAGGTCGATGTCACCAGTAACGATGCCGAGGTCAAGGCGTTGAACCAGCGCTATCAGGTGTTCGGGCCGCCGGCGCTGTTCTTCTACGACCGCAGCGGCCAGCTGCAACCGACGATGACGATGGTCGGCGTGGTCGAGCCGCAGGAGTTCCTGCGCCTGATCCAGCCGCTGTAACGGCCTCACTGGCCGCCGGCCAGCCACTCCACTGCGGCGGTCAGGACATAACCGGCGCCATATACGGTCTTGATGATGGTGGGGTTGCGCGGGTCCTGTTCGATCTTTTTGCGGATCCGCGACATCCTGACATCGATACTGCGGTCGAACGGGTCGGCATGCCCCTGCAGCAGTTGATCCCGCGACAGTATCTGCCGTGGCGCCTTTAGCAGCAGGGTCAGCAGTGCCGCCTCCGAAGCCGACAGCACCTGCTCGTCGCCGCTCTCCTGGCGGGTCAGGGTCAGCGTGCTCTGGTTGAACTCCCAGCCGGCGAAGCGGGCGCAACGCAGAGCGCCGGCGGTGCGGGAGGCGCTGTCGATCTGGTCCAGGCGGCGCAGCAGGCTGTTGACCCGGGCCACCAGTTCGCGCGGTTCGAACGGCTTGCTCAGATAATCGTCGGCACCGAACTCGAGGCCCAGTACGCGATCGCTGGTGCTGCTGCGGCCGGAGATGATGATGACGCCGAGCCCCTGGGTATCGCACAGCTGGCGGACCAGGCCGATACCGTCCATATCCGGCAAGCCCAGGTCGATGACGCAGAGGTCCGGTTTACGCCGGTTCAATGCGTAGATCGCCTGGGCGCCGGTCTGGAAGCTGCGGGTCTCGTAGCCGTGGCGGTTTAGCTCCAGCGCGATCAGGTCGCAGATATCCGCTTCGTCGTCGATGATATAGATAAGCTTTTTGCTCAAGGCTCCAACTCCCTGTCACTCCTCTCACATTGTTCGCTCGCCACCAGGGCCGCCTTGGCCGCCGGGCTGTGCAGTGCCGCGGCTAGCTCCTCGCGGTTGAAGGGTTTCGGCAGCAGCGGCAGGGAGGCACAGTCCGACGGGTGCTCGCTGCGCCGCTGGGCGTACCCGCTGATCAACACCACCGCCGCGTCGGGCTGCACCTGGCGCAGGTGGCGCGCCAGCACGAAGCCGCTGACCTCGCCGGGCATCACGATATCGCTGACCAGCGCGGCCAGGGGCGGCAGGGTGCCGATCAGTGCCAGGGCCTCCTGGGCGCTGGCGCAGTCGATCACCGCATAGCCGAGCTTGACCAACTGGTCGCGGATCACGGCACGCACATCGTCCTCGTCATCGACCAACAGCACCAGGCCGCCCGCTGCCGGTTGCGCCGGCGCGACCATCGGCGCGTCCGCCCCGGCCGCGACCGCCACCGGGCCCGCCGGCAGCAGCAGCGTGATCAACGCGCCCCCGGCGGGACGGTTGGCCAGCGCGATATAGCCCCGCGACTGTTTGACGAAACCGTAGACCATGCTCAAGCCCAGGCCCGAGGAGTTGGCGCCCTGGCGGGTGGTGAAAAAGGGTTCGAACGCCTTCTCCATCGCTTCGGCGGAGAAGCCGCGACCAGTATCGGCGATCCGCAGCTCGATGTAACGCCCCGGCGCAACCTGCGTATCCATGACGCGACGGTTATCGACCTCGCAGTTGCGCACGCAGAAGCGCAGCTCGCCACCGCTGGGCATCGCATCGCGGGCGTTCAGCGCCAGGTTGACCAGCACGTCCTCGAGCTGCCCCGGGTCGGCCAGCGGGCTCCACAGGTCGGGCGGCAGCTCCGCTTCGAGGCGGATGTTGCTCGGCAGCGAACCCTCGATCAGGGTCATGCAGTCGTGCATCAGGGCCGGCAGGTCGATATGCGATGGCGACAGCGGCTGGCGTCCGGCGAAGGCGAGCAGACGGCGGGTGATGTCGGAGCCGCGCCGGGTCGCCCGGATCGCCGGCTCGATATGCACCATCAGCGCGGCCGGCGTGGCCGGATTTTCTTTCATCGCGATCAGGTTGCCCTGCAGGATCGACAGCAGGTTGTTGAAGTCGTGGGCCAGGCCGCCGGCCAGTTGTCCCACCGTGTGCATGCGCTGGGCATCGCGCAGACGCTGCTCGGCCTCTTTCTCCGCGGTCACGTCCAGGGACAGGTTGATCAACCCGTGCACGCCGCCGCCGCTGGGGCTGAACGGGATCAGCGTGCGCTTGGTGATATGTTCCTCGCCGTCCTGGTTCAGGGTGTAGATGAAGCTGCTGGCGACCCCCTCCAGCGCCCCCTCGACCTGGGAGCGGATATCGCCGTACATCTTGCTACCGACCACCTGCTCCAGCGTCAGTCCGATCACCTCGGCTTTGCTGCGGTTGAAGGCGTGGGCGTAGCCCTCGTTGACGAACACGTAGCGCTGCCGGTCGTCGATATAGGCGATCTGCGCCGGCAGCGTATCGAGGATCAGGCGCTGCAGCTCCTCGGCCAGTTCCAGGCTGTGGTGCGCGCTGCGCACCTCCTGCATCACCTGCTGCAGCTGCAGGTTGCGCTCGTGCAGTTGCGAGGTGCGCTGGCTGACCTTGTCGTCGAGTTGCACGATGTTCTGCTTCAGGTTGTCGACCATGCGGTCGAAGGCGCCGGCCAACAGGCCGATCTCGTCGTTGCGGCGAATGCCGGTGGTGGCGTTGAAATCGCCGTTGCTGATGCGCTGTGCCGTCTCCGACAGCTGGCGGATCGGGCGCGTCACCAGATGGGCGAACAGCAGTGCCAGCAGCGAGGCGCAGAGCAGGGCGATGGTTGCGATCACCAGAATGCGATCGACCAGCACTCCGGAGCTGGCCTGCAGCTCGTCGAGGTAGACCGACGAGCAGATATACCAGTTGAAGCCGGGCAGGAAGCGCACCAGCGAGACCTTTTCGTAGCGATAGTCGCCCGGGTCGTCCGGCCGGTCCCACTTGTAGTAGAGCTCCTGGCCGGTATCGGCGACGCTGATCAGGTCGTCCTTGATCTTGTTGCCGGTGACCGGGTTCTCCAGGGTGCGGAAATCGAAGCCGTCGATGTTCTGGTTCGGGTGCACCAGCATGCGGCCATTCTCGTCGAAGATGAACAGGTAGCCGGTTTCGGCGACCTTGATCTCGGAAAACGCCTGGCGCAGCTCGGCCAGCGCCTGTTTGCGCCGCGCCTCCACCTCGGCGTCGATATCGTCGATATAGACGCCGGAGCCGATGACGAAATGCCACTGCGGAAAATATTTGACGTAGGAGAACTTCTCGATGCGCTGGGTTTCGTTCAGCCGGTGCCAGCGGTAGCGGTAGAACCCCTCGCCGTCGCGCATCGCCATCTCCACCACCGGCGGAATGATCGGGTTGCCCTGTTCGTCGGTGAAGCGCTCGGTCGAGCGTCCGAAGTAGTCGCTGTCGGGGTGGGAGATCAACTGCGCCTGCTCGTCGGCGATCCAGACGTAATCGCCATCGCCGTAGCTGAAGCGGCGGATCTGCTCCAGCACCTGGTGCTGCGCGGCCTGGCTCTCCATGCCGGCACTGGCGGCCAGTGTCAGCTGCTGCTGGTAGAAGAAGGCGGTGGTGTTGACCACGGTACGCAGGCGCTGGCGCTGCGATTCCAGGACCTGCTCGCGATACTCCAGGGTACCGGTCTGCATCTTCTCGGCCAGGGCGAACACGTTGTTGAGGGCGATGCGGCTGGCGTTGCGCTCGATCTCGAACACCTTGCTCTTGATCAGCGGCACCGAATAGAAATAGAAGGCGGCGATGATCGCCACGATGATGGCGAGGATTACCAGGGTGAAACGCTTGGTCAATCGGGAACCGGGCAACATGGCGGGAGGGGTTGTTATTGTATTGTCAGCATCTTAAATCAATTGAGTGCAGAAGGTTTGCGGTTGTTACATTTCGTTAGATTTTCGCAAAAGTATCGCAACCTTCGTTGGCTACCGTCGTTTGAATCGGTGCCCGGCCGCAGGCGGGGCTAGACAATAATAACAATGCTGTCCGAGTCCGCACTACGGTCTTTACCGTATCGCAGCTGCGCGACCGGCATTGTTCGGTTTCGGAGGTGAACAATGACTATCAAGGCTGTTGCAGTGATCGGCGCTGGGCAGATGGGACGAGGGATCGCCCAGGTCACGGCGGTTGCCGGGATTCCGGTGCAGATCTGCGATATCAGCACCGACGCCCTGGATGCTGCGCGCAAGGCGATCACCGGCTCGCTGAGCCGCCTGGTCGAGAAGGAGCGCCTGACCCAGGAACAGATGGATGCCGCGCTGGCGTTGATCTCCACCACCACCGAGATGGCCGCGCTGGCCGACAGCGATCTGATCGTCGAAGCGGTCAGCGAGTCCGAAACGCTGAAAACCCAGCTGCTGCAGACGCTCGACAAACTCTGCAAACCCTCCACGATCTTCGCCACCAACACCTCCTCTATCTCCATCACCCGCCTGGCGGCCCAGACCCAGCGCCCCGAGCAGGTGATCGGCATGCACTTCATGAATCCGGTGCCGGTCATGCAGTTGGTCGAGGTGATCCGCGGCCTGCAGACCAGCGACGCGGTGTACCGGGCGGTCTGCGAGTTGAGCGAGGCGATCGGTAAAACCCAGGTCAGCGTCAAGGATGCGCCCGGTTTCGTCGTCAACCGGATCCTGCTGCCGATGATTAACGAAGCGATCTTCGTTTATGCTGAAGGTCTCGCCACGGCCGAAGCGATCGACCAGGCGATGCTGCTCGGCACCAACCAGCCGATCGGACCGCTGGCGCTGGCCGACCTGATCGGCCTGGATACCTGCCTGAGCATCATGGAGGTGCTGGCCGAAGGCTTCGGCGATCAGAAGTACCGTCCCTGTCCGTTGCTGCGCCAGATGGTCGACGCCGGTTATCTGGGGCGCAAGAGCGGCCGCGGCTTCTACCAGTATTGAGGGGACGCCATGGAGACGTTGAACTACCGTCAGCCGGAGCCCGGCATCGGCCTGATTGAACTGAATCGCCCCCAAGCGCTCAATGCCTTGAATACGGTGCTGCTGGGCGAACTCGCCACCCTGTTGTCCGAGCTGGCGACAGACCCCTCACTGCGCGTGCTGCTGATCACCGGCGCCGGGGAGAAGGCGTTTGTCGCCGGTGCCGATATCGCCGAGATGCGGGAGCTGACACCGCTGCAGGGCGAGCAGTTCTCGCAGCGGGGGACGCTGCTGATGCAGCAGCTGGAGCAGATGCCGATGCCGGTCATCGCGCTGGTCAACGGCTATGCGCTGGGTGGCGGCTGCGAGCTGGCGATGGCCTGCGACTTCATCCTGGCTTCGGAGCAGGCACGCTTCGGTCAGCCCGAGGTCAGCCTCGGCATTCCGCCCGGTTTCGGCGGCACCCAGCGTCTGACCCGGCTGGTTGGCAAGGCGATGGCGCTGGAGATGATCACCACCGGGCGCCAGGTGAAGGCCGACGAGGCGCTGCGGATCGGGCTGGTCAACCGGGTTGTACCGGCCGCGCAGTTGCAGGATAGTGGAATGGAGACGGCCCGGCTGATCGCGGCAAATGCCGGCGTCGCCGTGCGAATGGCGAAACAGCTGGTACAGCAGGGACAGAACATGGGCCTTGCCGATGCCTGCCGACTGGAGAGTTCCCAGTTTGGGCTGGCTTTTGCGAGCGATGATCGAAAGGAGGGGATGAGCGCGTTCATCGAGCGCCGCAAAGCGTGTTTTAGCGGTAACTGATCTAACCCGGTGGCTGCAGAGGTAAGCTTGCCGGTCACCGGAGATACGCGCAGGGAGACCTGCGTCCAGGCGATATTATTATAAAAGAGGATTTCGGCTCATGACTCAAAGTGCAAATGGAATCTACGAACAACATCTGGATCGCAATCTAGCCAACTACGTTCCGCTGACACCGGTCAGTTTTCTCGAACGTGCCGCCCAAGTCTACCCGGAGCGCCTCGCCGTCGTGCATGGCAGCGTCCGTCGCAACTGGGGTGAAACCTGGAGCCGCTGCCGCCGCCTTGCCAGCGCACTGGCCCAGCGCGGTATCGGCAAGGGCGATACGGTGTCGATCATCGCGCCCAATATTCCCGAACACATGGAGGCGCATTTCGGTGTGCCGATGAGTGGGGCGGTACTCAACAGCATCAATACCCGCCTCGATCCGGAAGCGATCGCGTTTATCCTCGAGCACGCGGAAACCAAGGTCCTGCTGACCGACCGCGAGTTTTCCACGGTGATCAACCGCGCGCTGAAACTGGTGCAGCGGCGGCCGCTGGTGGTCAACATCGACGATCTCCAGTACGAGGGTGGCGAGCTGATCGGCGAGCTGACCTACGAGGCACTGCTGGAGCAGGGCGACCCCGCGTTCGTACCGGTGCCGGTCGAGGACGAATGGGAGGCGATCACGCTGAACTACACCTCCGGTACCACCGGTAACCCGAAGGGCGTGGTGTACCACCACCGCGGCGCCTACCTGAACGCCCTGAGCAACGTCATCTCCTGGTCGATGACCGAACAGCCGGTCTACCTGTGGACGCTGCCGATGTTCCACTGCAACGGCTGGTGCTTCCCCTGGGCACTGGCGGCGGTGGCCGGCGTCAACGTCTGCCTGCGCCATGTCCGGGTCGACGAGATCTACCGCCTGTTGAAGGAGGAGAAGGTCGACCACTTCTGCGGCGCGCCGATCGTGCTGAACATGCTCAATGGCGCACCGGACGAGATGAAGCAGGGGATCGAGCACCAGGTCAAGGTGATGACCGCCGGTGCGGCACCGCCGGCGGCGGTGATCGAAGGGATCGAACGCATGGGCTTCAAGGTGACCCATGTCTACGGCCTGACCGAAACCTACGGCCCCAGCGTAGTCTGCGCCTGGAAGGATGAGTGGGACGAGTGCGATCCGACCGAACGCGCCCGGCTGAAGGCGCGCCAGGGGGTCAAGGCCCCGGTCATGGAGGGGCTGATGGTCGCCGATCCGCAGACCCGGGAGCCGGTGCCGGCCGACGGCGAGACGATCGGCGAGATCTTCATGCGTGGCAACCTGGTGATGCGCGGCTACCTGAAGAACCCGAGCACCACCGACGAAGCGTTCGAGGGCGGCTGGTTCCACTCCGGCGACCTGGCGGTGTGGCATCCGGATGGTTACATCGAGATCAAAGACCGCTCCAAGGATGTGATCATCTCCGGCGGCGAGAACATCTCCAGTATCGAAGTCGAGGATGTGCTGTACCGCCATCCGAAGGTGCGTGAAGCGGCCGTGGTGGCCAAGCCCGACGAGAAGTGGGGGGAGACGCCCTGCGCCTTCATCACCGCGTCCGACGAGGTGACCGCGGAGGAGATCATCGAGTTCTGCCGTGCCAACATGGCGCACTTCAAGGTGCCGAAAACGATCGTGTTTGGTGATCTGCCGAAAACCTCTACCGGCAAGATCCAGAAATACCTGCTGCGTAACCGTACGCGCGAGCTATAAGGACTATCCGGGCGGCATGTGCCGCCCACCGATTTCTGCGTGCTGCATATGCGTAATGTCATGCAGCCTGTATTAGACTAGGGCTTCGTCCAGGAGCGCCGGTGCTGGCCGGCGTTCCGCATCATCAGCAGTGGGTGTGCCGCTTGGCTACGCCCCCGGTGGTCGGTGTCGAGTGCATCGACTGGGAGACAGAAATATGAGTGATTACAGCTACCCCTACCGCGACATGGAGTTCGTCCTGAACCAGGTGCTCGAGTTCGATCGCCACTGCGCCGATCTGGGGCTCGATGTCAACGCCGAACTGGGCAACGCCGTGCTGGCGGAAGCCGGGCGTCTGGCCAATGAAGTGCTGTCGCCGCTCAACAAGGCCGGCGATGATCGGGGGGCGGTGCTGGGTGAAAACGGTGTGCAGGAAACGCCGGGATTCGGCGATGCCTATGCCGCCTTTATCGAAAACGGCTGGGGTTCGCTGGTGGCCGAAGAGGAGTTCGGCGGCCAGGGGCTGCCGGTGCTGCTGGGGACCGCGGTCAACGAGATCTGGCACAGCGCCAACATGGCGTTCGCCCTGTGTCCGATGCTGAGCCAGGGCGCCGTCGAGGCGATCAGCCAGCATGGTAGCGACGAGCTGAAAGCCGCCTACCTGCCGAAGGTGATCAGCGGTGAATGGACCGGCACCATGAACCTGACCGAGCCCAATGCGGGCTCCGACCTGGCGGCCGTGGCGGCCAAGGCGGTACCCCAGGGCGATCATTACCTGATCACCGGGCAGAAGATCTTCATCACCTGGGGCGACCATCAGATGACCGAGAACATCGTGCATCTGGTACTGGCCCGTCTGCCGGACGCGCCGGCCGGGGTCAAGGGGATCTCCCTGTTCGTGGTGCCGAAGTTCATCCTCGATGGCAACGGCGAGCCGGGCGAGCGTAACGATGTCGCCTGCGTCTCGCTGGAGCACAAGCTGGGTATCCACGGCAGTCCGACCTGCGTCATGAGCTTCGGCGACAACGGTGGTGCGATCGGTTACCTGGTGGGCGAGGCCAACAAGGGGCTGGCCTACATGTTCACGATGATGAACAACGCGCGCCAGGCGGTGGGGCTGCAGGGGTTGTCGATCTCCGAGCGCGCCTACCAGCTGGCACTGGAGTACTCCCGCGAGCGTATTCAGGGCCGCGACACCGACGGTTCGCCGGCGGCGATCATCCGCCATCCGGATGTGCGGCGCATGCTGCTGACCATGCGTTCCGGCGTCGAGGCGATGCGCGGCCTGGCCTATGAGACCGGGGTGCAGAACGATCTGGCTCATCTCAGCAGCGATGCCGCGGTGCGTGCCCAGGCCCAGGGGCGCGTCGATCTCTACACGCCGATCGTCAAGGGCTGGATGACCGAGTTCGCCCAGGAGCTGACCTCGCTTGGCGTCCAGGTGCACGGCGGCATGGGTTATGTTGAGGAGACCGGAGCGGCGCAATTCTTCCGCGATGCGCGCATCCTGCCGATCTACGAAGGGACCACCGGTATCCAGGCGTTGGACCTGATCGGCCGTAAGACCAGCTCGAACGGCGGCGCACTGCTGGCGGAACTGCTGGCCGATATCGACGAAACCCTGACCCAGGTCCGCGGCACCGCTGGCATGGAGGGGATCGCGGCCGCGCTGGATGATGCTCTGCAGAGCATGACCCAGGCCCGGGAGTGGATACTGCAGCATGCGGCCGGCAACCTGCAGGTGATGGGGGCCGCCAGCGTCGATATGCTGATGGCGATGGGTTATCTGACCGGTGGCTGGATGCTGGCCCGTAGCGCGCTGGTAGCGCAGCGGATGCTGGATGCCGGCGAGGGTGATGCGCAGTGGCTGCAGGCCAAGATCCTCAGCGCACGCTTCTACGCTGCACATCTGTTGCCGCGTGTCGGTTCCCACTGCTGCTCCCTGCAGCAGGACCACGACTGCATCAGCAGCTTCCCGGACGATCAGTTCTAAGCGAGCTGGCGGAGCGCCCCGTCCGGGCGCGCTCCGGCCTGGGTCGGCATTGCCGGCCCAGGCGCCTACCTTCGGTTTTTCCCGGTGTTTTGCCGTGGCACCCCAGTGAGAGTGCCGGTCATGCCCTTGGCCGCTCTCAGTCCTGGCAACCTTTGGGCGTACCGCTGTGCGCCCTTTTTTATCATTTTTTAATATTGATAATTTGATTATCGTATTTGATCGGCCACGCGACGTTACATTTCGTTAGATTTGCGAAAAAATTCCGACGCATTTAGCGGGTTCACTAGGCCCTGAATCCTCAGGATTCGGCTTAGAGCATAACAATAAGGAAAACTAGACCATGCCTATCACCCGTCGTCACGGCGACGAGCAGCCGTGCTGGCCGCTCGGCCCGTTCAGAATCCGTCTGCCATTCATCCACTACCGCTGGGAGCTTCCTGAAATGATTCAGGGGCTGATCATGTTCGTGGTCGGTCTGGCGATGATACCGCTACTGGAAACCTACCTCGGCATGCCTTACGAGGCGGCCCTGGCATTCACCTTTGTCGCCGGTCTCGGCTATATCCTGCCAGCACTGCTGGGGGTGCCGCTGGTTCCCGGCTGGATCACCCCGGCTATCCCGGTGGTACTGCTCTACCTGAAAGGGTTCGAGCCTGGCCCTGAGGCGATCAAGGCGATGTTCGCGCTGCAGGTCGAAGTCACCCTGATCTTCCTGTTCCTCGGTATCACCCGCCTCGGTTCCAAGCTGGTGGATGTGATCCCCAACTCGCTGAAGTCCGGCATCATCATCGGTGCCGGTATCGCCGCGCTGATGGGCGAGCTGAAAACCGGCGGCCGCGTCGATGCGACGCCGATCTCGCTGCTGCTGGGCGCGATCATCTCCGCCTATATCCTGTTCTCGCTGTCGTTCAAGAACGTGGTCAATGCCAGCCCGCTGGCCAAGCGCATCGCCAACTTCGGCATGGTGCCGGGGATGATCCTGGCGATGGTGATCGGCTGGGTCAGCGGCGAATATGCGTTGCCGGATGTCCAGTGGGGGATCACCCAACCCGACTTCGGCCTGATGTGGCAGTACCTGACCTTCAGCGTCGGCTTCCCCGGTTGGGATGTGTTCCTGCTGGCGATTCCGACCGCGATCATCGCCTATGTCATCGCCTTCGGTGACATCATCGTCGGCTTTACGCTGGTCAAACGGGTGGATCACCTGCGCGCGGATGAGAAGATCGAATCCAGTGTCGACCGCGTTCACCTGGTGACGGCGCTGCGCAACCTGCTGCACGCCTTCCTGGCGCCCTGGCCGGGTCTGGCCGGTCCGCTGTGGACCGCCGCGCACGCCACGGTGGCCGAGCGCTACGCGATGGGGCGCAAGGCGATGGACTCCATCTACAGCGGCGGCGGTACCTTCTGGATCACCGGTCTGGTCGCGCTGTTCATCCTGCCGCTGGTGACGCTGTTCAAGCCGGTACTGCCGATCGCACTGTCGCTGACGCTGATCCTGACCGCCTATATCTGCATCATGGTGGGGATGGAACAGCTGAAAAATCCGACCGAGCGCGGCGTGGCCGGGATCGTCGCGGTAACGCTGGCGATGCCGGATCCGAAATCCACGGTGTATGCTGTCGTCATCGGCCTGGTGCTGTACTTCCTGATCGAGCGGCCGAAACTGTTCGGCCGCCATGCGCCGGAAGATGAGCTGGTGTTTGCCGACCAGGAGGAGGGCAAGCAGCCGGAGGCGGTAGCGCAGAAGGTCGAGAGCTGAACACCGGCGCGCGCCGGGGCCGGGTGGCAGGGGCGGTTGTGGAACTCCGCCCGGTTCAACCGGTCGTGCGCAGCCCGCGACGTTAAACGACCGCTTGCGTAAAGTCCGGTTAGCAATAAAGAGGGGGCGGCCCGTTGGGCCGCCCCCTCTTTATCTGTTGTAGCAGGATTAGCGCAGAAAGCGTTTGCTGATCTCGCGGAACTGCTCATGCGCGGAACTGCGCATCCATTCGAACGCGACCATCTCCCGCGTGACCACCTGGATGCCGTTGTGGCGGAACCGGGCGAGGGCGGTTTGCTTGTCGCTCAACTGGCGCGAGCTGACGCAATCCTCGACCACGAACGGGTGAAGGCCCGCCTGCTGCAGCTCCAGTGCCGTCTGCAGCACGCAGACGTGGGACTCGATGCCGGCGATGACGATCTGGTCACGCCCCAGGGCGTCGATCGCCGCACGGCAGCCCTCGTCGGCGTAGCAGGAGAACGCCTGCTTGCTGTGTATGGCCGCCGCCGGCAGGCGCACGCGCAACGCCTCCAGGGTAGGGCCCAGCCCCTGCGGATACTGCTCGCTGGCCAGCAGCGGGATCTGCAGCTGTCGCGCGACATCGAGCAGCCATTCGCAGTTACCCAGCAGCTGTTCGGCTTCGGCGATGGCCGGCACCAGTTTCTGCTGCACGTCGATCAACAGCAGGGCGGAACGTTGTGGATCTATCAGCATACCCAGCTCCTCTAGCCTCATCATCAATGGCACGGACTGGATATTACTATAGCTCGCTGTCGTCGTGGGGTTGGTAGTACTGCGGCCAGTGCTGTTTGACCACGCTGGAATCCTCGGCGAAGGCGTGGCAGCTGTTCAGCATCGGCAGGTCGTCGATGTACTGGCGCTCCTGGTGCGTGGCCTGGAACGCGGTGGTAGCGACCGGGCCGAGCAGCTCCAGCAGGTGGGTACAGCCGTTGATACCGCCGAACAGCTCGCGGGTCTTGCGGGTAAAGCCGCGGGCGATCTGCAGCCCCTTCAGCAGGCTGAAACGCTCGGCGATGCTCGGACAGATACGAAAGGGGGTATCGTCCATGACCGCGATGGCATCGTGGATATTGAGCTGGAGATCGACAGTGATACGGATCGCCATGTTGTGCAGCGGCTCACCGGCGGGAATCACGCCGTTATTGCGCTCGCTCATCTGCATGTCGTAGGTCTTGGTATCGACCAGGTGCCCCTCGATGTCCCAAAGGCCATCCGCACGCTTGTAGCCGCGACAAACCACGTTGCGGGTATGGGCGAGCGAGCGCTCCGTCGGCTCTGGCAATGGCATGGATCTCTCCTGAAACTGTTAACGCGACCGTCCATTATGCCAGAGAATCCTGGCCGGGATTAGCCTTAATTGTGCAACGCAGCAAAAGCGGCCCGCATCGATCAGTTGTTACGCCGCAGCAGGCCGGCATGGGCCATGATGCGGGTGGAGATCTCCTCGATCGAGAAGTTGGTGGTATTGATCGACGGCAGGTCGTGCTGCTTGAACATCCGCTCCACCGTGCGCACCTCGAAATCGCACTGATCGAGCGAGGCGTAACGGCTGTTGGGGCGGCGCTCGTGGCGAATGGCGGCGAGCTGGAACGGGTCGATGGTCAGGCCGTACAGCTTGTTGCGGTAGGGTTGCAGCGGCGCCGGCAACTGCGTCGACTCCAGATCCTCGTCGGTCAACGGGTAGTTGGCGGCACGGATGCCGAACTGCAACGCCATATACAGGCAGGTCGGCGTTTTGCCGCAGCGTGAAACGCCGACCAGGATGATATCGGCGCGGTCATACTGTTGGGTGCGCGCGCCATCGTCATTATCGAGGGCGAAATTGACCGAGTCGATGCGGTCTTTATAGCGGTTCATTTCGCTGATCGAGTGGGTTTTGCCGACCGAATAGGAGGAGTGGGTACGCAGCTCCTTTTCCAGTGGTTTCAGGAAGGTGGAAAATACGTCGATTTTATAACCGCGATTGCGTGACAACTCCTCGTTGACGGCATCGTCGACGATGGTGTCGAACACGATGGCGGCCTCGCCATCCTCCTCGCAGGCACGATTGATCTGTGCGACCGTCTCCCGTGCCTTATCGATGGTGTCGATATAGGGCAGGGTGATCTTGCGGAACTGGATCCCTTCAAACTGGGAGAGCAGGCTGTTGCCAAGGGTTTCGGCGGTGATGCCGGTACCGTCCGAGATAAAAAAAGCGGTGCGTTTCATTGCTGTGGTTCGAGTCCAAATAGCGCCGCGAGGAGCGTAACATCAGCCGGTATTGCCTTATGGCGCGGGATGGCGTGTGTAGAAAAATTACATTTTTCTCTAGCGGCGATTTTTCATTTTAACTGCAGTATCATCCACGCCTCAGGTAAAAATAACAACAATATCCCTATACAAGAGCGTTCAGATCAGGAGTGACAGCTTTGCGGCAATATGTACTTCGCCTGGATCAGGCAGGCATGGGGGATGTGGACAGGGTTGGTGGCAAGAACGCCTCTCTCGGCGAGATGATCAGCCAGCTCAGTGATGCCGGTGTGCGGGTGCCCGGCGGTTTTGCCACGACGGCGGAGGCGTATCGCGATTTCCTCAGCCACGGTGGCTTGGTAGACAAGATCAACGCCGCGCTCAACGAACTCGATGCCAGCGACGTACGCGCCCTGGCGGAAACCGGCAAGCAGATCCGCCAGTGGATCATGGATGCCAGCTTCCAGCCCGAATTGGAACAGGCGATCGACGCCGCCTACGACGAGATGGTCGCAGGCCAGAGCGAAATCGCCGTTGCCGTGCGCTCCTCCGCCACCGCCGAAGATCTGCCCGATGCCTCCTTCGCCGGCCAGCAGGAGACCTTCCTGAATATCCGCGGTCTGGACAACATCAAGCAAGCGATCAAAGAGGTGTTTGCCTCCCTCTATAACGACCGCGCCATCTCCTACCGCGTCCATAAAGGGTTCACTCACGCCGAAGTGGCGCTGTCCGCCGGCATCCAGCGCATGGTACGCAGCGAAACCGGCGCCTCCGGCGTCATGTTCACGCTCGATACCGAATCCGGTTTCCAGCACGTGGTGTTCATCACCGCTGCCTATGGTCTCGGTGAGACCGTGGTGCAGGGGGCGGTCAACCCGGACGAGTTCTACGTCTACAAGCCGACGTTGAAACAGAACGTGCCGGCGATCCTGCGCCGCACCCTCGGCTCCAAAGCGATCAAGATGATCTACACCGACGAAGGCAGCGCCGGTCGCGCCGTGGAGACCGTCGATGTCGCGAGCGCCGACCGCCACCGCTTCTGCATCACCGATGCCGAGGTCGAAGAGCTGGCCCGGATCGCCGTGATCATCGAGCAGCACTACGGCCGCCCGATGGATATCGAGTGGGCCAAGGATGGCGACGACGGCCAGCTCTACGTGGTGCAGGCGCGTCCCGAGACCGTGCGCAGCCAGGGTAACAGCACCGTGATCGAGCGCTACCTGCTGAAGGAGACCGGCAAGGTGCTGGTCGAGGGGCGCTCCATCGGCCACCGTATCGGCTCCGGCCCGGTGCGCATCGTCTCCAGTCTGGACCAGATGCACGAAGTACAGCCCGGCGACGTACTGGTCACCGACATGACCGACCCGGACTGGGAGCCGGTCATGAAACGTGCGTCGGCGATCATCACCAACCGCGGCGGGCGTACCTGCCATGCGGCGATCATCGCCCGTGAGTTGGGGATCCCGGCCATCGTCGGTTGCGGCGATGCCACCGAACGTCTGCACCAGAACCAGCTGGTCACCGTCTCCTGTGCCGAGGGCGACACCGGCCGCGCCTACGAAGGCCAGCTGGCGTTCGAGCACCAGACCAACAGCGTCGAGTCGATGCCGAGCCTGCCGTTCCAGATCATGATGAACGTCGGCAACCCGGACCGCGCCTTCGACTTCCAGGCCCTGCCCAACGCCGGCGTCGGCCTGGCGCGCCTCGAGTTCATCATCAACCGCATGATCGGGGTGCATCCGAAGGCGCTGCTGAACTTCAACGAGCAGCCGCGCGATGTGAAACAGATCATCGAGCGCCGCATCGCCGGCTACACCAGCCCGGTGGATTTCTACGTCGACAAGCTGGTCGAGGGGATCTCCACGCTGGCCGCCGCCTTCTATCCGAAGAAGGTGATCGTGCGCATGTCCGACTTCAAGTCCAACGAGTACGGCCACCTGATCGGCGGCGACCGTTACGAGCCCAGCGAAGAGAACCCGATGCTCGGTTTCCGCGGTGCGGCACGCTACATCTCCGACGATTTCCGCGACTGCTTCGAGCTCGAGTGCCGGGCGCTGAAGCGCGTGCGCGACGTGATGAAGCTGACCAACGTCGAGATCATGGTGCCGTTCGTGCGCACCCCGGGCGAGGCCAAGCAGGTTTCGGAACTGCTGGCGGCCAACGGGCTGAAGCGCGGTGAAAACGGCCTGCGCCTGATCATGATGTGCGAGATCCCGTCCAACGCGCTGCTGGCCGACCAGTTCCTCGAGTACTTCGACGGTTTCTCCATCGGCTCCAACGACCTGACCCAGCTGACCCTGGGGCTGGACCGCGACTCCGGCATCATCGCCCACCTGTTCGACGAGCGTAACGACGCCGTCAAGCGCCTGCTGGCGATGGCGATCGAAGCCTGCCGCGATGCCGGAAAATATATCGGCATCTGTGGCCAGGGCCCGTCCGACCACCCGGATCTGGCGCGCTGGCTGATGGAGCAGGGGATCTCCAGCGTCTCGCTGAACCCCGACTCGGTGCTGGATACCTGGTTCTTCCTGGCCAACGAAAAGGCGTAAACCTCGCGTCGGCCGGCTGCGATGCAGTAGACTGACGGCAGAACCGATAACAAGCCGCCGCATCGGACACGATCGGCGGCTTTTTCATGGATAGTCGCTGCCCGGGGAGTGCATTATGGTCAAGATCATCTATATCGAACCGTCGGGCCGGGATGTGGAGCTGCAGGTCCCGGAGGGGTGGAGCCTGATGGAGGGCGCGTTCCAGAACGGCGTCGATGGCATCGAGGCGGAGTGCGGCGGCTCCTGCACCTGCGCCACCTGCCATGTCTACATCGACGAGCGCTACCTGGAGCGGCTCAACCCGATCAGCCCCAACGAGGATGAGATGCTGGACTGCACCGCCTCCGAGCGCCGGGCCAACAGCCGCCTCTCGTGCCAGGTGCAGGTGACCGAACAGCTGGACGGCCTGGTCGTCACCGTCCCGCCGACCCAGTTCTGAGCGGGGCGAGCGCAAACCCGGCCGGTATGCTAGAGTGCGCGCCGGTAACCCCGCTTGTCCAAGCCACAGCCCAACCGCAGGAGCCCCACAGTGATTGAACTCGGCCGACTGAACCGCCTGAAAGTGATACGCGAAGTGGAGTTCGGGGTCTACCTGGACGGCGGCGAAGCGGGCGGCATACTGCTGCCGAAACGCGAGGTGCCGGAGGGAACACGGATCGGCGATCGCCTGCAGGTGTTCGTCTACCTGGATTCCGACGACTTCATGATCGCCTCGATGCGTAAACCCAAGGCGATGGTCGGCGAGTTCGCCAGCCTCAAGGTCACCGACGTCAACAAGGTCGGCGCCTTCCTCGACTGGGGCATGCCGAAGGAGCTGTTCCTTCCATTCGCCGAGCAGCTACGCCCGCTAAAGCCGGGCGACTGGTGCACCGTCTACATCTACGTCGACAACAGCGAGCGGATCGCCGCCTCGGCGCGTACCGAGCGCTACCTGGAGAAGAACCCCAGCGATCTGGAACTGGGACAACTGGTCGAACTGCTGATCCTGCGCCGCTCCGACCTCGGTTACCCGGTGATCATCGACAACCGCTACGCCGGCCTGTTGCACCAGCAGGACCTGTTCCGCGAGGTGCGCCCCGGCCAGCGCATCAGCGGCTTCATCAAGCAGATCCTGCCGGAAGGCAAGATCGACGTCATGCTCGACAAGCCCGGCTACGCCCGTGTCGATCCGCTGACCCGGCAGATCCTCGATTATCTGCAGCAGCATGGCGGCGTTTGCCCGCTGGGCGACAAGAGCGCCCCGGACGCGATCAAGGCCCAGTTCGGCGTCAGCAAAAAGGCCTACAAGATGGCCCTCGGCGCGCTGATGAAAGAGGGCAGGATCAAACAGGACGAGCAGGGGATTCGGCTGCTCTGAAGGCGCGCGCTGGTGGTGATCATTGCCCCTTGGGCGCCGTCCCCCAGGTTAGACCAAGGGGCGTAGATAGCCGTCGTCATCATCTGATGGCCGAATAGCACCTGAGCCGAGCGGATCTCAGATCTCGGCTCCAAGCCGATAGTCGGTGCGGGGAGAGGGAGTGTTTCCCGCTCCCTATTCATTGCCTCCCTTGGATACACCCTAAGTTTGATACCCCCTAAGGTGCCAAGAGCCAACGCCAATATGCCGGGTGGGCCGTTCACCGGCCGGTTACGGATGGCCGCAGCATCGGTACTGCACCACCTCCAACCCTTCTTGCTAACAGTGCCTGAGCTTCTCTAGCGGAATAGGGCAGCTAACCGTTCTGAGCGTCTGGTAAATTTGACTGCGCTTGACTCTGTAGTCACTGGCTTGAGAATGGCAGCGGGTAAAAATATAAACCGTAGCTATAAGTTGACACAGTCTGTCCTGTTTATATAGCACACCTTATATAGTATACCGTCTTCATACTACAACATATGAGCACCTGTCCCTCTTCGATATCCGACCTGAACAGATACTTTTCAATTAATAGCCATCGTTGTTACGACAATCTTCCGTATGATCGGAAACTTGGCACTGCCATATTGGTCTTAAGACCAATATTTCGCAACGCGCATACGCCGATCTACTGGCTAGGAGGATGCTCTATCTTATCAATCATATTAAAAGTTGGTTGTTGAAATTGTGCCATTATAAATTACTTTTTAATTGGTTCGATTGCTTTCTTAAGTGGATGATTTATCGAATTAAATGAAATTTTTTAATAGGTTTAAAAATGAGTAATATTTATAACCGTATGCATGCTAGATTCGTTCTAGCGCTTTGTACACCGTTATTTGTACCATTTGTTTATGCACATACGCTTAATATGCAAGACGATGCAAGAAATAGATCGATACCGATAACGGTTGACCTTCCAGAAGAAAATAAGGCTTGTACTATTCATAAAAAATGTAAGGTTGCTTTCGTCAGTGCGGGTTATCGGGTTCCGTATACCAAGTACAGCTTTATTTCTAATAAGCTTAATTCTATGGGGTACTTAACGGTAGCGGTCGATCATGAGATGCCTGATGATCCTCCGTTGTCGAAGAAGGGAGATCTATATACGACAAGAATTGAAAATTGGCAGCGTGGCGCAAAAACTTTAGATTTTCTTTATAAAAATTTACCAGCGCTTTATCCAGAATATGATTTTGATCATTTGTTATTGGTTGGTCACTCAAATGGAGGTGATATATCTACCTGGTTATCGAAAGAAAAGAGTAATTATATTGACCGGCTAATAACATTGGATCATCGTAGGGTAGCACTGCCAAAAAGCCATAATATTCGTGTTCTATCGTTGCGAGCTTCTGAGTACATA
Source organism: Marinobacterium sp. (assembly GCA_003250495.1). GTDB lineage: Bacteria > Pseudomonadota > Gammaproteobacteria > Pseudomonadales > Balneatricaceae > Marinobacterium_D. The sequence goes on along the minus strand of QKGH01000388.1, from coordinate 14,757 downwards.
ACGCCAGACAGCGTGTTGCTCACACCAGAGCAGCAGCGTACCTATGATGGATGCATTATAGAAATACCGGAATCGAAACATATGGATCTGACTGATTATGGTGCATCATGGGTCAAGCAACGGTCACTCAAGATAATAGAAGGATTTTTATCAGGAGATAGTTGCAGCGACTTGAGAGCAAAAATATAAAAATCAGCTTTTACTTTACTTTTATTTTTGCGGTTGCGGTTACTGGTATATTTAAAAAATTACAGATTATACATAGGGCACAATAATGAAAATAATCTCTGTAGAGAATGCTGAGCATTACATTTGGGGTGTAAATTGCGATGGATGGCACTTGGCAAAATCTGCAGCGCTAAGCGTGATCCAAGAGCGCGTTCCACCAAATTCGTCGGAAGTGCGTCACCTGCACAATAGAGCCGAACAGTTTTTTTACGTTCTATCTGGTGTTGCTACCCTGGAGGTTGCCGGTACGATCTGTACGGTAAAGCCTGGACAAGGTATTCATATTCTCGCAGGTATTGCCCACGCACTGAGTAATAGAGATCCGTTACAACTAGAGTTCTTGGTTATCTCAACACCACCCAGTCATGATGATCGAGTCGAAATATAATAAATACCCTATTTAACGATGGAGGCGCTAAAGGATTGTGGGCTTTCCATCTGCCATGGATGTAATAGGTTGTATAACGTGCATCTATGAGATTCTGCATCAAATATATTAACTCAACGGAGGAGTCTTGTAGTGAAAGTAAATCAGTTTTTTATTCTTATGGCTGCGTCGGTATTACCATTTGATGTGATGGCCAAAGATGCCGCGGATAGTGGTTACCCTACCGTGGCCGATGAGGTTATTTTCCAACAGCGCCAAAAGCTTTCTGTAAACACGGCCGGTAAAGGGTTTGGTCCTCAATCTCCGCGGGATATCGATTCCATCGCTGGCAAGAACAGCATATCTTTTAATGCGGCACCTCCATATCTCGAAATGAATCTGTGTAATATTCACTTTCATAAAAATGCTGAACACAAAGGGGGTGAATATACAAAATACGCCGGCAATGGCGATGGCCAAGGATACCAGAGCGGCTATCAGTATTCGGGGCAGCTAACAACGACTGAGCTATCGCCTCTCGATAACGCAGTGTGCCAAAACGAACACGGAGGTATCTATCCGGGAGATACGATAGAAGTTCATTATGTATATTCATCAGCCCAGGTAAAACCGGGGCCTACACTGGGTTCTTGTATGAACGATTCGATAAAGAATCCGCAGTTGCGTATCGAGACGCAAATTTATGTATTAGTCAATGATAAAAGTGCTGGTGATTTTGGTGAACTAACAATGGTTGGCAAGAAAAACGGTTTACACCAGGCACTTAATATTCCAGATAACACCGGTATACCCATTCAATATGCGGGTTCTACAACAGGTCCGGGTTACAACGAGAAGGGTTCGCCTTATCAGGTTAGCTGGAGCGTCCGTCCTAAAGTCGCCAAGGTCAATATCGAATCTGTTGGTCGGTGGTGCCAAGGTAATGTGTTTGACGAAGACCATGCTCACGGAGTTAGAAACCTTGTGACCAACCCGGATCTTCTTTCTGAAATAAAACATCAATAAAATATGTTATTAACATTGAAATAGCTAGTAAAGGCTAAACGAATCCTTTTGGCTGTACCTTTAGGGTTCGTTTATTTTAAACTATGTTGATCACTTACTGTTATTTTTTATATAAAATATTCTTATATGTTAAAAACACCTTTATATATGGGATAAATGTTTGCTCCTATAAGTTTGGATGAAATTTTATTTATGAGTAGAGACGTATGGCAGAAATATTATCAAGAGGTTAAAAATCGAAAACATTTGCCTAGAACGGAGGTCGCGGTACGGCTGAATCAGTCTGGTTTACATGTCGCTGTTGACTGTGGCTGTGGAACTGGTAGTGATATCGAGTTCCTTGCGCAGAATAATTATCGGGTATATGGGTTCGATAAAAATCCAGATTCGGTAGAAATTTGCCGTAGTCGATTCTTTAATAACTCCGAAGTTACTATCGATGAAGCCTCATTTGAGAATTTCTATTATCCTGAATCGGGTATTGTTCTTGCTAACTCAAGTCTGTTTTTTGCAGAGTCATCCCTGTTTGAAAGGACTTGGCAGTTGATAGTATCCAGTCTTAGGGGTGGCGGCGTATTCTCCGGGGACTTTATCGGCGAAAAAGATAGCTGGGTATTTGATCGTAGTGGATCAATAAATCCATTAACAAAACGAGAGGTTGTCGAACTGTTTTCAGACTTTGAGATCGTTAAGTTCCATGAGCGTAGTGAACAGGGAAAGACCGCCATCGGTAGAGAAAAATACTGGCATACCTTTTTGGTGACGGCAATAAAACGGATATAATCCGTAATCTTATTATTCAATTCACCGATGGTTAAAGCCTGCACAAGGCATAGAATACCCAGGCACCGAAAAGGTTACGTCGTTTATGCCAAACCAAACGTTGGCGATTGAATCTTGGCGATTGATTGTATGGGTTAGTAGTGGTTGAGCCCGCTACCAAACTTCCTGGGGCAGCGCTTATCAGGTTCAGGAAGCGCAAGGCCTCGTCCAGCCCTGCGCTCGGAAAAGCTTTTCCAATATCGGGAATTACTCGATCAGCCGCATCAATTCGCAGGTCAATTCCGCCGCCGCAATCTCCCGGCATCCGGTAACATTTTGCCCGGCCCAGAGCGGGGTGAAATCGCCGTTGCCCTGCGCTTCCGCCTTCGCCCTTAGCGGCGCGGAGGCGCTACTGGCCAGCGGGAAGGGCGGGGCATCGCTGCTGATCGGCCCCAGTTCCCGCATCATCCGGTTAACGATGCCACGTGCCGGGCGCCCGCTGAACAGATTGGTCAGGGCGGTAAAGCGCGCCGCGTCGCTTCTCAGCGCGGCGCGATGCACAGCGGAGGTCTGCACCTCCGGGCAGAGCAGGTAAGCGGTACCGACCTGCACGCCGGCGGCGCCGAGCTGTAGCGCGGCAGCTACCCCCTCGGCACTGGCGATTCCCCCCGCCGCGATGACCGGCAGATCGACCGCTTGCACGATCTGCGGCAACAGTGCAAAAGTGCCCACCTGGGTATCGATCTCGTCGCTGAGGAACACACCCCGGTGGCCTCCGGCCTCGATGCCCTGGGCGATGATCGCATCGACTCCGCGCTCGGCCAGCCATTGTGCTTCGTCGACCCGTGTTGCCGACGAGATCACCTTGGCGCCACTGCTGCGTACCCGCTGCAGCAGCTCCTGCGTCGGCAGACCGAAATGGAAACTGACCACCTCGGGGCGCAGTTCGCACACCAGGTCGGCCATCTCGTCATCGAAAGGTCTCCGTCCCGGGCCGGCCTGGATGGTCGCCGGATCGATGCCGTATTCGGCATAGTAGGGGGCGAAGCACTCACGCCAGTGCCGCTCCACCGCCTCATCTGCGGCCGGAGGGGTATGGCAGAAAAAGTTGAGGTTGATCGGGTTCGCGGTTTGCGAGCGGATCACCGCCCATTCACGGCGGATCGAGGCGGCGTCGAGCATCGCACAGGGCAGCGAGCCAAGCCCGCCGGCGGCGGCAACGGCAGCGGCCAACTCGCCGCGCTGGACACCGGCCATCGGTGCCTGGATCAACGGGTAACGGGTTCCGAACAGTTGCTGCAGGGCCTTCATATCAATCCTCGATTTGAGTGGTGAGCAGACGCCGGTGTATCTCCTTCACACCGGAACGGGCCGATTATAGCGTGCGGCGAGGTTGGTTACATGGCGCTCCCGGCAGGCGATGCTAAGGTGGAAAGTACAGGGACTCGTGTCAGTGAACGGGCGTTGCGGCGCAACGTGCCCGGCCACTGGAAAGGGGACTCGGATACGGGCGGCAGTGCGCCCGAGCCGCCGGGCCGTCAATCAACCTCGTCTCTGCAGGTATGCCTATGACCGTTTTCAAGAATCTTCTCACCACCCGTCTTGAGCGCCACACCGACACCGATGTGATCGTCAGCCATGTCGATATTCCGCCCCACACCGAACTGCCGCGACACTGGCACCCCGGCGAAGAGTTCGTCTACGTACTACAGGGGGCGGTGACGTTGAAACAGGAGGGTCGGCCCGATTGCCTGTTCCACACCGGCGAGCTCTTCGTCGTGCCGCTGAAACAGATCCACACCGTAATGACCCGGAGCGAGGGGGTAAAGGTCCTGGTGTTCCGGGTGCACGAGCAGGGGCAGCCCGAGCGGATAGTGGTGCCGTAATGCCGCCAGCCTTATCGGGTGCGGCGCGCGCCGAGTGCCCGGAAGGGAGGTTTTCGCCATATATTCGGTGGAACCGACCGGGTTATGATCTGCTCTATAGAGGGATCCGGCTGGCAGGGAGGCCAGCGCGGATCACCAGGTCGATGCGACATATCGGTTAGCGTGCCGGGGTTCGTGACCGCCACTCGCTTTTTCTCTGCGCGGAAGGAACCGTACAATGCCCTCATTCGAGCCTGTTCGCCCCACCCCCCAACTCAAGGATCGCGATAGTCGATGTTTTTGTACACCGCGTTGAGAGGATCGCGTCTCGGTTTAGCGCTGCCCCGTCGCCAGCTGTCCCTGGCCATCCTGCTGCTGGTCGGCTGCGCTGTCACAGCGGTATCCCGGGCCCAGGCCACCGAGGCGATACAGGTCGTGATCGAAGGGCAGCACGAGAACAAGCTGGATGCCCAGTTGGAGCGCAATGTACGTGCGCATCTTGCGCTGCTGCGGCTGGACCGGGACGCGGCTCCCAGCGCCAACCGTATCCGCTATCTGCTGCGGCGGGCGGCACAGGAGGTCCACGCCGGACTCTACCCGCTGGGCTACTTCAACAGTCGTGTGGAGACCCAGCTGGAGCAGACGGAACAGGGCTGGCGGGCGCTCTATAGCATCGACCCCGGGCCCCGCGCACGGGTCGCAACCAGTGTGCTGAGCCTGCACGGGGAGGGGAAGGATGACCCGCAGCTGCAGCGCTGGCAGCAGGAGGCGGCGTTGCAACCGGACGCTGCGCTCGACCAGGTCGCCTACGAGCAGATCAAGTCCGACCTGCTGGAGCGCGCGGTGGGGCTGGGCTATTACACGGCGCAGTTTTCCGAGGCCAGTATCGCAGTCGATACACAAAGCAACAGCGCCGCTATCCGCCTGACCTTCGATACCGGCCCACGCTATCGCCTGCGCCAGGTGCATTTCAGCGCCGCGCCGGTCGGCGACGCACTGCTGCAGCGCTACCGGACGCTGGAGCCGGGACAGCCGGTGGTCACCGACAAGCTGCTCGAGATGCAGCGCGGCCTGGTGGACAGCGGCTATTTCAGCGGCGTCGAGGTGCAGCCGCAGTGGGACCAGCCCGACGCCCAGCAGCAGATCCCGGTCGATGTGTTTCTGACCCCGAACCAACGTAACGCCTACCGCTTCGGCGCCGGCTACGGCACCGATACCGGTGCACGTATGAGTGCCAGCCAGCGCCGGCGTTGGGTCAACGACCGCGGTCATCGCATGGAAACGCTGCTGCGCCTGTCCGAGGTGACCAACACCCTGCTGCTGAATTACGAGATTCCCGGCACCGATCCGGTCAACGACACCTACCTGGGGCGTGCCGCCTACGAGCAGGAGAAGAGCGACAGCACCGACTCGGAAACCTGGAGCGTCGGCGTGCAGGAACAGCTGGCGCGCGGCAACCAGAACTGGAGCTGGGGCCTCGGTGCGGAGCAGGAGACCTTCCGCTTCGGCAACGTGGAGGAGAGTACGCTGCTGCTGGTTCCGGAGGGGAGCTGGACGCTGGTGGAGACCGATAACCGCCTCGATCCCCGGCATGGCTACCGCGTCAGCGTCGACCTGTCGGCGGCGTCGGAGGCGCTGCTGTCCGATACCAGCTTCGTGCAGGGACAGGTCAGCGGCAAGGCGGTCTATAGCCTGAGCGATGACTTCCGGCTGCTGACCCGGCTCGATGTCGGCGCCACGGCCGCCAGCGATTTCGGTCGCATGCCCGCGTCCCGGCGCTTCTTCGCCGGCGGCGACAGCAGCGTCCGCGGTTACGACTACAAGGAGCTGGGGCCCACCGACAACGACGGTGAGGTGCGCGGCGGCCGTTACCTGCTGGCCGGCAGCGTCGAGTTCGATTACCGCGTCGCGCCGGACTGGCGTGCCGCGCTGTTCTGGGACAGCGGCAACGCGTTCGACTCGCTGGATACCCCGCTGAAGAGCAGCGCCGGCGTCGGCGGCCGCTGGCAGTCGCCGGTCGGCCCGGTGCGGGTCGACCTGGCGAAACCGGTCGATGACGATGGCTTTCGTATCCACTTCACCCTGGGGCCCGATCTCTGATGCAGCCGTTCAAAGCGACCTTCAAATATCTGCTGCTGCCGCTGCTGGTCCTGCTGCTGTTGCTGTTCGCAGCGGCGGGCTGGATGCTGGCGACGACGGGCGGCAGCCGCTGGCTGATCGCGCGCGCGACGGCATTCGTGCCGGGGCAGCTCAGTATCGAACAGGTTTCCGGCACGTTGCTGGGCGAGCTGAACCTGCGGGGCATCGAGTATCGTCAACAGCAGCTGTCGCTGCGTAGCGAAGCGTTAACCCTGAGCTGGCAGCCACGTCGCCTGCTGCAGGGCGAACTGCTGATCGATCGGCTGGAACTGGGCGATAGCGACCTGCACCTGCCCGCCAGCAGTGAGTCGCAGCCGGCGGCGGATAACGTGCCATTGCAACTGCCGGAGCAGATCGCCCTGCCATTGAGCGTCGATCTCCGCGTCCTGCAGCTGCACCGCGTCAGCCTGTACCCCGCCGACACTGGCGAACCGAGCCAGCAGTTAAGTGGTGCGCAACTGAGTGCACGGCTGAGCGGTGGCGAGCTGCAACTGCGGCGGCTTGAGCTGCAAGCCCCTGACGCGGAACTGAACCTGACCGGGAGCGCCGGCCTTGGAGGCGACTATCCGCTCGACCTGAGCAGCGCCTGGACGCTGCGCCTGCCCGCTGTTGTCCAAGAGGTTCAATATGACAGTGGCGAGGATACCGTTGCCAAAGCCGAGACAAGCGAGCCGTTGGCGCTGCGTGGCACTGCAACGCTGCAGGGTACGCTGTGGGGCGAGCTGGCGCAGTTGACGCTGCAGCAACAGGTCGACGGGGCGCTGAAGGCGGAGCTGAACGCCACCCTGCAACAGCCGCTGAGCGACGCTCTGCAGTGGCAGGCGCGGCTGCAGTTGAGCGAGGTCGATCTGCAGCGGCTGTTGCCAACCCTGCCGCCCGAGCTGGCGGATATGCAGCCCGACGCGCAACTCGAGGCCCGGGGCGATCTGGGCTCGGCGCAACTGACCCTGAACGCCAACGCCAACCTGCCGCAGTTACAGCACACCCGCCTGCAGTTGCAGGCGAGCGCATCCCCGCAACGGATCGAGATCGCGCAGCTGAGCTTGCAACCGCAACAGGGTCAGACCCGGCTGAACGCCCGCGGCCGTCTCGACGATCCGCTGGGCCAACGCACCCTGGACCTGGCACTGCAGTGGCAATCGCTGTACTACCCGCTTACGGCCGCGGCGGAGGATGGCGCGGCATATCGCTCGCCTCAGGGCAGCCTGAGCGTACAGGGCAGCCTCGATGCCTATCGCTGGCAGCTCGATACCCGGCTCGCCGGTACGGAGATTCCGGCCACACAGCTCAAAGCACAGGGGCAGGGCGATCTACAGGGGCTGCGATTGCAGCCGCTACAGGCCGACACCCTGGGCGGTACGCTCGACATCAGCGGCACCCTGGCCTGGGCGCCCCGGCTGAACTGGGATCTGCTATTAAAGGCCGAGCAGATCCAGCCCGGGGTACAGTGGCCCCAGCTGCGCGGCCAGTTGAATACTGTGCTGAGCGTTGCCGGAAGCATCGACCAGCAGCTCGATACCCGAATCCAGATCGCAGCGCTGAGCGGCGCGCTGCAGGGGCAGCCGGTACATGGCAGCGGGTCGCTCCAGGTACAGGGCACAGCACTGCAGATCGATCGGCTGCAGCTGGGGTGGGGGCGTGCCGAGCTGGCGGCCAACGGCAGCGTCGGCGAGCAACTGGCGCTGCAGTGGCAGCTCAATGTGCCCGACCTGGCGCGCCTGCTGCCCGATGCCGCCGGTCGTATCGACGGCAAGGGTGAACTGAGCGGGGCGCGTGCGCTGCCGGCGATCGATGCCGAGCTGAACCTGAGCGGTTTACGCTATGCACAGACCGAGGTGGGGCGCTTGAGCGCGCGGTTGCAGTTCGATCCGCTCTGGCAGCGCGACGCCGATATCCAACTGGATGCCCGCGCGATTGTGGCCGGCGGACAGGCGATCGACCGCGCCCGGCTCAGCATCGCCGGTAACCAACAGCAGCTACAGCTCGCGCTCGATGGCGATGCCGGCGAACTGGGCAAGCTCGATCTGCGTGCGCAGGGGCAACTGCACAGCGAGCTGCAGCAGACACCGCTGCGCTGGGGCTGGGAGGGGCAGGTCACCCGCTTCGATCTGTCCCACCCCCAGGCCGGGCTATGGCAGTTGCAGGCGCCTACCACCCTGGCCGCCAACCAGGACCGCTTCAACGTCGAGCCGCTGTGCTGGCAGGCCGCGAGTCTGGGCGGTACGGCCTGTATCGAGGCCAGCGGCAGCGTTAACGACAGCAACGGCCGTGACAGGACGCTGGAGGCCCGCGCCAATATCGACCAGCTGTCTCTGACGCTGCTGGAGCCCTTTATCCCCGACCCGACCCAACTGCAGGGACAGCTCGATGCCACTGCCCGCTATCGCCTGGAGGGCAGTAACAGCCGCTACGATCTCCGTGTGGCACTGCCCGAGGCGCGTTTTTCGCTGCCGGACTCCGATCTGGAACTGAACCTGGAGCGCAGTGCGCTGACGCTGAATGGTGACCAGGACAGCGCCAAGGCACAGCTCGAGCTGAAACTGGCGCCACTACAGGGCACCCTTAACGGCTCGCTGAACGTGCAGGAGCTGCGGGGGGCGCAACGCCTGTCCGGTGCGCTGGATGCGCAGATCGAACAGCTGCAGCCGCTGGCGTTGCTGCTGCCCCAGCTGCAGATCCAGCAGGGGTCCGCCCGTGCGCGCCTGACCCTGGGCGGCTCCGTTGCGCGGCCGGCCATACGGGGGCGCCTAGCGATCGAAAATGGCGATCTGGAGCTGCCGGGCGCCGGTATCCGCGTCGAGCAGATCGACCTGAACCTGAGCGACGACCCGACCCATGAGGGCGAGATGATCCTGGCCGGCAGCGCCCGCTCCGGTGGCGGCACCCTGGCGCTGCAGGGGCGGGTCAAGCCGCTGCAGCAGAGCGCCGAACTGAGCCTGGGTGGGGAGCGTTTCGAAGCGGCCAACACCGGCGAGGTCCAGCTGCTGGTATCGCCCGACCTGCAACTGGCGTTGTCGCCGCAGCGGGTACGGGTGCGCGGCGAGGTGAAGATCCCGCAGGCGCTGATCCAGGCGCCGAAACTGGAGCAGGGGGCGGTCAGCGCCTCGCCCGACCTGGTGGTCGACAGCGGTGGTGACGGGGCGGCCGCGAAGGGCCCCGAGCTGGATGTCGATATGCGCTTGGTACTCGGCGATTCGGTGCGGGTCGACGCGTTCGGCTTCAACGGCCTGCTGACCGGCGCGTTGAACCTGCAGCAGCAGGGCAGTGGGCCGGCCCGCGGCAGCGGCAGTGTCGGAGTGGTCAGCGGGCAATACCGCCTCTACGGCCAGGACCTGAACATCAGCCGCGGTAACGTGATCTTCACCGGCGGACCGCTGAGCAATCCGGGGCTGGATCTGCGCGTCGGTCGCGAGGTCGACGAGGTCAGCGTCGGGGCGCTGGTCAGCGGCACGCTGCGCAAACCGAAGCTGGAGCTGACCTCATCGCCGGCGCTGCCGGACAACAGCATCCTCTCCTACCTGCTGCTGGGCCGCGCACCGGACAGCACCTCGTCCGGCGAGCAGCAGATGCTGATGAAGCTGGCGTTGTCGCTCGGCGCCAAGGGGGGCACCACGATCACCGAGAAGTTGACCCAGTCGCTGAACCTGGACGAGATCGGCTTCGCCTCCGGCGATACCGCGGACGACACCTCCTTCTATATCGGCAAATACCTGTCGCCGGATCTCTATATCAAGTACGGCATCGGCCTGGTCAACCCGGTCAACACCTTCCTGATGCGCTATCAGCTCAGCAAGCGTCTGGCGCTGGAGACCGAAACCAGCGCCGAGGGTAGTGGTGGTGACCTGATCTACAGCTTCGAGCGCGACTGACGTCAGGACGCGGGGGATGTTTCAGTTGCACCGCCCAGCGCCACCGGTTCGACCCAGGCCGGCAGCTTCACCCGGTGCAGGTAGGCCTGCACCGTGGCCAGCAGCGTCGCGGCGGCGGGGCTCAGGGCGCGGCCACGGCGGCTGATCAGGCAGATCTCGCGCTCCAGCCGCGGATTCTGCAGCGGGATGAAGCTGAGCCCGGCAAAGGAGCGGGTATCGGCGGCGAGGGCCGGCAGTACCGAGACGCCCAGCCCGGCATCGATCAGCGCCGCCAGCCCGGCCGGGTTGGTCGCCTCCATCGAGGCCTGTTCCAGCGGCAGATCGATGCTGCCGGCGCCGACGAAGCGCTCCAGCTGCGCCCGGATACCGGTATCGCGGCTCAACAGCAGTAGCTCGCCGCCATCGACGCTCTGCCAGTCGGTATGGGGCAGTGCGGCACAGCGGTGCGCGGCCGGTACCACCAGGCCGTAACGGTCGCGCAGCAGCGGCTGGTACTCCAGTTCCGGTTGCTGCGAATGGTTACCGGCGATGGCGAAATCGACCTCGTTGTTCAATACCCGCTGCTCCAGGCTGCCGGCGCTGTCGTCCTGGATATGCACGTGGATGGCGGGGTGCTGGCGGCGGAACGCGGCCAGGGCGCCGGGCAGCAGGCGGGTCACCACCGATGGCGAGCCGGCGACGCTGACCTGTCCCTGTTGCAGCATGGCGCGGGCGCGCAGGTCGTTCAGCGCGGTATCGAAGTCGGAACAGAGGCGCTCGGCCACCGGCAGGAAGCGCTCCCCCTCGGCGCTGAGCAGTACCCGCCGGGTGGTGCGGTCGAACAGCGTCAGCCCGCACCAGCTCTCCAGCTGCTTGACCGTGGCGGTCAACGCGGACTGGGTCAGGTGCAGATGTTCGGCGGCGCGGGTGAAGCTGCCGCTGGCGGCGACCTCCTGGAACGCCTGCAGGTGGCGGATACCGATCGGGGTGCTCATGGCGGACGCTTTATCCTGGGCCGTGGTCGGCCATTCATATTGGACTGGTTAATATTGCCGGCAGATATCGAACCTGACGGATCGCTTAGCACCGGGCTTATTAATAAATATTAATGTTTAATTGATCGTATTTTATCATTTGAACGATAAATGGCGATTTTGCATCATAGGCGCCATTCGCGGCAATGGCGCCGCATACCCGGGTTTTAACCGGCTGGCAGGCTCCGCTCCGCCCCTGTCAGCGCCAAGCGACGGACACTCCGATGATTCCAGCTATCTCCGCCACCCAGACCACCGCCCAGCTCTATCTCGATTTCATCGCCGCGCTGCAGGGCGCCGGCTTCCAGGGCGACCTGAACCCCGATTACGCCAACCGCGTGGTACTCGCCACCGACAACAGCATCTACCAGATCCTGCCGCAGGGGGTGCTCTACCCGCGCAACACCGAGGATCTGGTGCGGATCGCCCGGCTGGCCGAGGAGCCGCGGTTCAAGGATGTCGTACTCAGCGCCCGCGGCGGCGGTACCGGCACCAACGGCCAATCGCTGACCGACGGCCTGATCGTCGACATCTCCAAGCATATGAACCGGATCCTGGAGATCAATCCGGACGAGCGCTGGGTGCGGGTGCAGGCCGGCGTGGTCAAGGACCAGCTGAACGCGGCGCTGAAACCCTACGGGCTGTTCTTCGCGCCGGAGCTGTCCACCAGCAACCGCGCCACCATCGGCGGCATGATCAACACCGATGCCAGCGGTCAGGGCTCGGTGATGTACGGCAAGACCCGCGACCATGTGCTGGAGCTGACCAGCGTCTGGCTCGGCGGCGAGTTGTGGCACTCCAAGGCGATCGAGGAGGTCGAGCTTGAGCAGATCAAGCAGCGCGACGACCGTATCGGCGAGGCGCACCGCGTCATCGATGCGGTGTTCCGCGACAACGGTGCACTGATCGAGAGCACCTTCCCGAAACTGAACCGCTGCCTGACCGGCTACGACCTGGCGCATATCCGCGATGCCCAGGGACGCTTCAACCTGAACTCGATCCTGTGCGGCGGGGAGGGCTCGCTGGCGTTCATCGCCGAAGCCAAGCTCAACGTGCTGGCGATCCCGAAACACTCGGCGCTGGTCAACATCAAGTACGACAGCTTCGAGGCGTCGCTGCGCGATGCCCAGGCGCTGATGCAGTGGGGCCCGACCTCGATTGAGACGGTGGATTCCAAGGTGCTGAACCTGGCGATGGAGGATATCGTCTGGGACAGCGTCGCCAGCTACTTCCCGCACAGCGAAGGGGAGCCGGAGATCCGCGGCATCAACCTGGTGGAGTACACCGGCGACGATGAAGCCAAGCTGCGCGCTGAGGTCGAGGCGTTGTGCCGCCACCTGGACAGCGCCTGCGGCACCCCCGGTGCCAGCTTCGGTTACACCGTGGCGTTCGGTGCCGGCGAGATCGGCAAGATCTGGGGCATGCGTAAAAAATCGGTAGGGCTGCTCGGTAACGCCAAGGGACAGAAGCGGCCGATCCCGTTCGTCGAGGACACCGCCGTGCCGCCGGAAAACCTCGCCGACTACATCATGGAGTTCCGCCAACTGCTTGATAGTCATGGCCTCGCTTACGGCATGTTCGGTCATGTCGACTGCGGCGTGCTGCATGTGCGCCCGGCTATCGACATGAAGGACGAGGCGCAGGAGAGCCTGATCCGCACCATCACCGACGGTGTGGCGGCGCTGACGCAGAAGTACCACGGGCTGCTGTGGGGCGAGCACGGCAAGGGGGTACGTTCCGAGTACTCGCCGGCGTTTTTCGGCCCGCTCTATCCGCAGCTGCAGCGGATCAAGGCCGTGTTCGACCCGCGCAACCAGATGAACCCGGGCAAGATCGCCACTCCGGCGTTGGACGGTGTGGAACTGCTGAAGATCGACGCGGTGCCGACGCGCGGCCAGCACGACCGCCAGATCCCCGCCATCGTGCGCGAGCAGTACGATTCGGCGATGAACTGTAACGGCAACGGCGCCTGCTACAACTACGACCCCAACGATGCGATGTGCCCGAGCTGGAAGGGCACCCGCGAGCGCATGCACTCGCCGAAGGGGCGCGCCTCGCTGATCCGCGAATGGCTGCGGCTGATGGCCAACGTCGGCGTCAACCCGGTGGAAGAGGCCGGCGAGGTGCGCCGCTCCTCGGCGCTGCTGTCGCTGCCGCGCAAGCTGGTCAACACCGTCAAGCGCGAGCGCGGCGAGTACGACTTCTCCAACGAGGTGCACGAGGCGATGATGGGCTGCCTGGCGTGCAAATCCTGCGTCGGCCAGTGCCCGATCAAGGTCAACGTACCCGATTTCCGCGCCCGTTTCCTGGAGCTGTACTACAGCCGCTACCTGCGCCCGATGAAGGACTATATGGTCGGCGCGCTGGAGTTCATGATGCCGGCCCTGGCGCGCTTCCCGGCGCCCTATAACTGGGCCATGCGCAACCCACTGCTGCGCGCCGTGATGCGCCGTTTCGTCGGCATGGTCGACAGCCCGACCATCTGCACCCACAGCCTGAAGCAGGGGATGAACGCGCGCGGCATCGAATGGGCCACGCCGGCGCTGATCGCCGGTCTCAGCGAGGCGCAGCGCCGCAACGCGGTGGTGATCGTGCAGGACGCCTTCACCAGCTATTTTGAAACCCAACTGGTACTGGATCTGATCGATCTGCTCAGCCGCCTCGGTTTCTATGTCTGCGTGGCGCCGTTCCTACCCAACGGCAAGCCGCTGCACGTGCACGGTTTCATGGGCGCATTCGGCAAAGCGGCTAGACGTAACGTCGAGATGCTGCGCGCGCTGGAGGCCAGCGGCGTGCCGCTGGTGGGGCTCGACCCGTCAATGACGCTGACCTATCGCCAGGAGTACGCCGACTTTATCGATGGTGAGGTGCCGCAGGTGGCGCTGGTGCAGGAGTGGCTGGCCCAGCACCTGGAACAGCTGAAAAAGCAGCAGCCGCACGATGACGCCCCGCTGCCGGTGCACAAGCTGCTGGCCCACTGCACCGAGAAGACCTCGGCGGCACCGTCGTTGAAGCAGTGGCAGGCGATCTTCGAGGCGCTGGGACAAAAACTGGAGCTGGTCAGCGCCGGTTGCTGCGGTATGGCCGGCACCTTCGGCCACGAAACCGCCAACTACCAGCGCTCGCGCGATATCTACGACCTGAGCTGGCGCGAGATCGTCAACGATCCGGCCCACCGCGGTCAGTTGATGGCCACCGGTTACTCCTGCCGTTCGCAGGTGAAGCGGATGGATGCGCAGCAGCTGCCACACCCGGTGCAGGTGTTGCTGGCGCTGGTCAGCCAGCGCTGAGGCGCTGCCGACCGCGCGCGTTAACCTTCACGGGTTAACCTTCAAGAGTACCGGCCAGGTCGAGCTGGGTCAGCCACAGGCGCAGATCCAGTTCGAGCTGGAAATAGTCCGGCTCCATGTGCTGGCACAGGTTGTAAAACGCCTTGTTGTGCTCCAGCTCCTTCAGGTGGGCCAGCTCGTGCACGCAGATCATGCGCA
>QKGH01000387.1 GCA_003250495.1 Marinobacterium sp. | reverse complement strand
GGTTCAGGTAGTTCTCCAGCGCGATGGCGGTGTCGGCACGGGCGCAGATCACCAGCGCCTTCTCCTTCTTGTGCTCGCGCAGCCACTGCACCAGCCACTCGACGCGCGGATCGAACTCGCTCCAGCCCTCGCCCAGCAGTGTTTCGGGGTGCAGTTGCTGGTCGACGCTGGCACTGAGGCTGGCTTCGTCGAACACGTCGGGCACCGGCAACGGATGCCGTTCCAGCACGCGCTGCGGGAAACCGCTGACGCCGTCGCGGGTGTTGCGGAACAACACCCGACCGGTGCCATGCCGGTCCACCAGCTCGGTAATCAGGTCTTGCAGGTCATCCACCTGCTCGGGCGCGGACAGCGCCAGCCAACTATCCAGGCGGGGCTGGCCCAGCCACTGCGCCAGCTCGTGCTGCAGGTGCTTGTCCTGTACCAGCCGGTCAGCGCCGCCGAGCTCCAGCAGCGGCTCGATCAGCCGGCTCAGCTGGTGGTAGCGCTCGCTCTCGGCGAGGAAGGCATCGAGGTCGTGGTAGCGCTCCGGATCGAGCAGGCGCAGGCGGGCGAAGTGACCGGCCGGGCCGAGCTGCTCCGGTGTCGCCGTCAGCAGCAACACGCCGGGGATATCGGCCGCCAGGGCCTCGACGCAGAGGTAGGCGTGGCTGGGCGCCTCGGGACTCCAGCCCAGATGGTGCGCCTCGTCGACCACCAGCAGGTCCCAGCCCGCCGCCAGCGCCTGCTGCAGGCGCAGCTCGTCATGGGTCAGCAGCGACAACGGGCAGAGCACGCGCTGGCTGGTCTCGAACGGGTTGGCTTCGCCCGCGTCGACCAGCGCCTCGCAGCGCTCGGCATCGAGCAGCGTGAACATCAGGTTGAAGCGGCGCAGCAGCTCCACCAGCCACTGGTGCACCAGGTTGTCCGGCACCAGGATCAACACCCGTTCCGCACGCCCGCTGATCAGGCGCTGGTGCAGCACCAGGCCCGCCTCGATGGTCTTGCCCAGGCCCACCTCGTCGGCCAGCAGCGCACGCGGCTGCTCCCGTGCCGACAGTTCGGCGGCGATATGGAACTGGTGCGGCAGCAGCTGGACCCGCGCACCGAGCAGGCCCCAGCTCGGGGAACCCTGCAACCGGTGCTGGTGCTCCAGCGTGCGCACGCGCAGCTTGAACAGACCGTTGCGGTCGATCTGTCCGGCCAGCAAACGCTGGTCCGGCCGGCTGAAATGCACCGCGCTGTCCAGCTCGATCTCCGGCAGCATCACCTCGCTGCCATCGCCTTCGCTACAGCGGTAGATATAGCAGCCACGGTGCTCGAAGCGCTCGAGCACGGTCAACGCGCGACCATCGTGGTCGTGCACCTCCTCGCCCGGCTCGTAACTGACCCGGCTCAGCGGCGCGTTGTCGATGGCATAGGTGCGCTGTTCGGCACAGGCGGGAAAACTCAGTTCGACCCGGCGGTTGGCGCTCTGCATGACGATACCTAAACCAAGATCAGCTTCGGTGTTGCTGATCCAGCGCTGGCCGGGAATAAACTGCACGTTGGACAAAACCTGAACTCCATGGACAGAAACGGTGGGGCGCACATGATAGGCGCGATGCAGGCCACACTCAAAACGTAATTATTGTAGACCGATGCCGACCGTGGCCAAGCACCTGTAAACGACGAATATCCGCTGCTCGGGATGGGGCGGGACGCCAGCGCCGCGCGCGGTCGCGACGGCCCGCTGTAAAACCGGGAGCCGGCGTGGGAAGCCGGCTCCGCCGGGGAGTTAGCGCGACCGGCTCGGCACCTTGACCAGGCCATCCTTGCGGAACATCGCCTTGATGCCACGCACCGCCTGACGGATGCGGTCCTGGTTCTCGATCAGCGCAAAACGCACGTAGTCGTCGCCGTAATCGCCGAAGCCGATGCCCGGCGAGACACACACCCTGGCCTCGGCCAGCAGTTTCTTGGCGAACTCCAGCGAGCCCATCGCCAGGTAGGGCTCCGGGATCTTGGCCCAGACGTACATCGACGCCTTCGGCATATCGACCATCCAGCCCGCCTCGTGCAGTCCCTTCACCAGCGTATTGCGGCGCACCCGGTACTGCTCGGCGATATCGCGCACGCACTGCTGATCGCCTTCAAGGGCGGCAATCGCAGCCACCTGCAGCGGGGTGAAGGTGCCGTAGTCGTGGTAGCTCTTGATCCGCGCCAGGGCGTGCACCAGCTCCTTGTTGCCGACCATGAAACCGATACGCCAGCCAGCCATGTTGTAGCTCTTGGACAGGGTGAAGAACTCCACCGCCACATCCTTGGCCCCGGGCACCTGCATGATCGACGGTGCTTTCCAGCCGTCGTAGACGATATCAGCGTAGGCCAGGTCGTGCACGACGATGATGCCGTACTGCTTGGCCAGTGCCACCACGCGCTCGAAGAAATCCAGCTCGACGCACTGGGCGGTCGGGTTGGAGGGGAAACCCAGGATCATCATCTTTGGTTTCGGAATCGACTCGCGAATCGCGCGCTCCAGCTCGACAAAGAAGTCGATACCCGGAATCAGCGGCACGGAGCGTACCTGCGCCCCGGCGATCACGGCACCGTAGATGTGGATCGGGTAACTCGGGTTCGGTACCAGCACCGTATCGCCATGGTCCAGGGTCGCCAGCATCAGATGCGCCAGCCCCTCCTTGGAACCGATGGTGACGATCGCTTCATCTTCCGGATCGATCTCGACCTGGTAGCGCTCCTGGTACCAGCGCGCAATGGCGCGGCGCAGGCGCGGAATACCGCGCGATGTGGAGTAACCGTGGGTATCGTCGCGCTGGGCGACGGCACAGAGTTTCTCGACGATATGCGGCGGTGTCGGGCCGTCCGGGTTGCCCATGCTGAAGTCGATGATGTCCTCGCCACGGCGGCGGGCGGCCATCTTCAGCTCGGCGGTGATATTGAAAACGTAGGGGGGTAAGCGATCGATACGGGAAAAATGGCGCACGGGTGCGGCGCCTTTGGAATCGGCCATAGTGTCCTCGATACACGTATGCGCCCGGAACCGTCCGAGCGACGCCGACCATGCCTTCATGGTCGTAGCGCAAAGAGTAGCCGTTCCGCCCCTGCCTGACCAGTGGGCGGCAGGAACTCAATGTTGCCCCGTTAACAGCAATGAAACCCGTCAACGGCGCGCCCGTTGCAGCGAGCGGCAGCGATCCTTGCCGACCCACCAGCGCGCCGGCGCTCCCCCGGGGACAGGAAGCGCTCGGGGCCGCTAACGGTGCCGGATCAGGCCGACTGCAGCGTCGATGCGGCGGCTAGCCTGGAGCGCCCCCGCCCGACCCACTTCATGCCGACGAGGATCAGCAACAGGGTCGTCAGGTAGAATCCGACCTGCAGCGCCGTGGGCTTGGCCTGGTAGCCGATCAGCACATGCAGCACCTGGCCCAGCATCGACTTCTCGGTCAGGATCGCGCTGCTGTCCCAGAGCGGCGCCTGATACGGCAGGATATCCGCCTGGCTCAGGTAACCCGCCGCCGAAGCCGCCAGCCCCGCCGCCAGCAGCAGGATCATCCAACCGGTCACCTGAAACAGGCGTCCGGTCGGAATCCGCAGCAGACCGAAATAGAGCAGGCACCCCACCAGTACACCGCTGACCACGCCGATGCCGATGCCGCTCAGCATCGCAACGGACGAACTGCCCCCCGCCGCCACGCTGTACATGAACAGCACCACTTCGGAGCCTTCACGCAACAGTGCCATCCCCGCGGCAACCGCCAGAAAATAGAGCGGCAGCGAGCCATCGGTGATCTTGGCGCTGACGTCGCGCAGATGCGCCACCAGTTCCCTGGCGTGGCGCGACATCCAGATGTTGTGCCACGCCAGCATCACCACCGCGGTAAGCAGTATCCCCGCGTTCATCAGCTCCTGCCCCATGCCGCCAAAGGCACCGGTGATACGGTT
>QKGH01000293.1 GCA_003250495.1 Marinobacterium sp. | reverse complement strand
ACCACGGCCTTGCTGACGATGGAGTATTTAACCCGTTGTTCCAGGTCGGTGATGATGGCGAACTGAGACACGTCGGCGGAGGTGCCGGCGGTGGTTGGAATGAAGATCAGCGGCGGAATCGGGATCCAGGTGCGGTCGATCCCCTCGAACTGGCGGATATTCTCGCCATGGGCACTGACGATGCCGATCCCCTTGGCGCAATCCATCGGACTGCCGCCACCTACCGCGACGATAACGTTGCAGTTGTGCTCGCGGTAGATCTCAGCACCGCGCATCACCTCTTCGTTGCGCGGGTTCGGCGACACCTCGGTAAAACGCACGTAGCCGAGCCCCTGCTCTTCGAGCAGCGCTTCGATCTCGGCCACCCAGCCGGCCGCCACCACGCCGGGATCGGACACCAGCAGGATTTTGTGCGCGCCGAAGGTTTTGGCGTAATTGGCCACCATGCGCCGGGCACCGCTGCCGAAGATGATCTCCGGCGCCACGAACTTTCTGAGGCTGGAAATTTCCTGAGTCATGGCTGTTCCCACGCCCACGACTACCGCGGACGTTTGACGTTAATTATTGTTATAGATGACGGACACAAGCGCCCGCCCTCATGAGTATGCGCTAAATTCCCCGCGCCGTCCGCGCCGCCAACGCGGCGGGCGAACAACCCGGGCGTCAGGCGTAAACGCAATTTCATTCAATACGCTACGCATCCTATCGCCTAGAGTGCGCTCCGTCGACCATTCACGGAGAAGCCTGTCATGTTCACCCTTCTGCTCTCGATGCTGGCCTTTGCCCTGGTCGGCGCGATCACCCCGGGGCCGGTCAATCTGATCGCCACCGGCTCCGGCGCCAATTTCGGCTTCCTGCGCACCCTGCCCCATGTGCTGGGCGCCACGCTCGCCTATACGCTGATCGTGCTGCTGGGGGGGCTGGGACTGGGCGAGATACTGCTCAACCTGCCGCAACTGACCCAGCTGGTGGAGCTGTGCGGTGCCGCCTTCCTGCTCTATATGGCCTGGCGGATCGCCAGCGCCCAGCCCACCGCCTACGACCCGGCCGGATATCAGCGGAACGAGGGCGATGCCCACTGTGGCAGCACTCCACCGGGTTTGACCGCCGGGGCCCTGGTCCAGTTGCTCAACCCCAAGGCCTGGCTGGTATCCCTGTCCGGCGTGGCGCTGTTCGTCACCGGACAGGCGGACAGCGAGGACGCCCAACGCGTTTATCTGCTACTGTTTACCGCGGTGTCCTTTGCCATGTGCTTTCTCGGCGTCGGTTGTTGGGCGGCACTGGGTCACCTGCTGCGGCACTATATCGGCCAGCCGCGCAAGCAGCGGTTGTTCAACCGCACCATGGGGCTGCTGCTGTGCGCGGCCGTCGTTACTCTAGTCATGGATGGAAGATGAGCCACTCCCAGCACCCGGGCGGACAGTTCTACCTCAGACGCAGCGCCCAACTGCCGTTTATCGAGATGCGTCGTGCCGACCGCTCCAGTGCCTGCTACCGCCCGCACTCCCACGACGAGTTCTCTTTCGGCACCGTCGATCGGGGCTGCGCCGACTATCGCTATGGCAACCAGCACTACACGATCGGCAGCGGCAGCCTGGTGACGCTGAATCCCGGCGACCTGCACTCCTGCAACCCCATGCAGCAGCAGTGGTCCTACCGCATGCTGTTCGTCGATGCAGCCTGGATCGGGCAACTGCAGCAGGAGACCGCCCCCGGCGCGTTCGACTACCGCCCCTTCCGCGCGCCGCTGGCCACCGCCGATGCCTCGTCCGCTCGCTTCGATCAGCTGTTCGGCCTGCTGGAGCGCAATGCCTCGGCGCTGCAGATCGAGACCGAACTGATCGAACTATTGCTGCCGCAGTTCCAGGCGCAGGTTGCACCTGTCGCCATGAGCGGCCCCCAGCCGGAGATCCTCCGGGTGCGGGAGCTGATCATGGATAACCTGGAGCAGAGCCTGTCGCTGGAGACGCTGTGCCAGACGGCGCAGCTGAACCGCTATCAACTGATCCGCCGCTTCAAGCAGCACTATGGACAGCCGCCCCACGCCTATCAGAACGACCAGCGGATCAAGCACGCCAAGCAGTTGCTGCGCAGCGGCAAGCTACCGCTCGCCTCGATCGCCCAGCGTCTGGGATTTGCCGATCAGGCCCACTTCCAGCGCCACTTCAAGCAGCGCCTGGCGCTGACGCCGGGACAGTACCAGGCTTTTTTTACTAGCTAATCCGGACGGAGCCTGCGCCGAATCCAGTCCCGCCCAGAGCGGAAATAACCCCACCACTGGGCCCGCCACCCGTGCCGGGAAACAGACGGATGTCGTCACCACTCAGCAAAACCGCTTCTTGAACTCTTTCGGGGTCTGCCCGGTGAGCTTGATAAAAGTCTTGCGAAAGGCGCTGAGATCCTCGTAGCCGACCGCGGCGGCGACCTTCTCGACCGTCAGGCCGTTGCTCTCGATCAGCTCGCAGGCCTTCTGTATGCGCAGACGCTGCAGATACTCCGTGGGCTTGAGGCCAGTAGCGCCGAGAAAGCGGCGCAAAAAGGTCCGCTCGGTCAGATGTGCCTGCTCGGCCAGCGCCCGGATCAACACCGGCCGGCTGAAATCGCGCTGCAACCGATGTTGCACGGCGAGGATCGCCCTGTCGCCATGATCGAGCCGCGGGGTAAAACTGCGGTAATAGCGTTGTTCCCGGCGCCCGGTATCGACGATCAGGTACTTGCCCAACTGCCGCATCGTGTGCGGGTTGGTGAACTGGGCGACCAGCTCCAACCCGAGGTCGATCCAGCTCATCAACCCGCCGGAGGTGATCAGGTCGGCATCGTTTATCAGCAGTTTGTTGCTGTCGACCCGTACCTGCGGAAAGCGCCGGGAAAAGTCGTCGGCCAAGGCCCAGTGCGTCGTTGCCTGGCGGCCGTCGAGCAATCCGGTTGCGGCCAGCACAAAAGCGCCCGCACACACCGAACAGATGATCGCTCCCTGGCGGTGACTCGCGCTTAACCAATCGACCAACGCCGCGGACGGCGCCAGGTAGTAGCTGTCCTCCAGGCAGGGCGGCAGGATGACCACCTGCAGCGGGGTGAGCGCTTCGCTGTCGGGATAGGGCAACTTGAGGCTGTCGCAAAAGTGAGTCTTGAACACCTCCCCCAGCCCCTGCTGCGCGCAGATCCGGTTGGCCAGGTAGAACTGCTCGGTCATCCCTTGCACCGCCGACAGTAGCGCTCCCGGGTAATGCACTATGCCGATCTGCACCGCGCCCTTTGTCACTTTTAACCCCTTTTATGCCAGTTCCGCCTCCAGTATAGGGGGGATTTTTCCGAATAATAGGGGCTGTCATCTCATCGACGCGCCCCGACCGTTGCCCTGGCTGGATCGGAGACGCGCTTAACAAGGAGAACAGCATGAGTGATCTAACGACCCTGCGTGACTTGGCCGGTCTCGGAAACGCCGCCAGCCCGATCCACGACTCCGCGCTGATCATCATCGATGCGCAAAACACCTACCGGGACGGCGTCATGCAGCTGGAGGGTGTCGAGCCCGCGCTGGCGGAGTGCCGCAAGCTGCTGGATCGTTTCCGTAGCGCCGGCCGCCCGGTGTTTCATATTCAACACCAAGGGAGTGCGGGAAGTCCGTACGACGTGAATGCCCCCCAGGGACAGATTGCCGATATCGTCGCGCCCAGTGCGCAGGAACCGGTCATCACCAAGCAGTTTCCCAACGCCTTCACGCAAACCGAGTTGGATGAGCAACTGCAGCAGGCCGGTATCAAGAACCTGATCCTGGTCGGGTTCATGACCCACATGTGCGTCAACTCGACCGCGCGCGGGGCGTTTTCGCTGGGCTATAACGCCACTGTGGTTGCCGCGGCGACCGCAACGCGCACGCTGCCATCGAAGATTGACGGCAAGACACTCCCCGCGGCGCAGGTGCATGAAGCGGCACTGGCCGC
>QKGH01000084.1 GCA_003250495.1 Marinobacterium sp. | reverse complement strand
GATGCGATGGGACGCTTCTACAGTTTCCTGATCCTGTTCATGACCGCGATGCTCGGCATCGTGCTGTCCAACAATTTGCTGCAGCTGTGGCTCTTCTGGGAGCTGACCAGCATCAGTTCCTTCCTGCTGATCAGCTTCTGGTCGCACCAGCGCGAGGCACGGCGCGGCGCGCGGATGGCGCTGACCATCACCGGTGCCGGCGGCATGGCGCTGCTGGCGGCGATCCTGCTGCTGGGGCAGGTGGTCGGCAGCTTCGATCTCGACCGGGTCCTGGCCAGCACCGAGCAGGTGCGCGCGTCCGGCTATTATCCGGCGATCCTGACCCTGGTGCTGCTCGGCGCCTTCACCAAGTCGGCGCAGTTCCCGTTCCACTTCTGGCTGCCCCATGCGATGGCCGCACCGACCCCGGTCAGCGCCTACCTGCACTCGGCGACCATGGTCAAGGCGGGCATCTTCCTGCTGGCCCGCCTCTACCCGGTGCTGTCCGGTACCGATCTATGGTTCCTGACGGTCAGCCTGACCGGTCTGGTCACGCTGCTGCTCGGCGCCTATTTCGCGCTGTTCAAGCATGACCTGAAGGGGCTGCTGGCCTACTCGACGATCAGCCACCTGGGCCTGATCACGCTGCTGCTGGGTCTCGACACCCGGCTGGCGGCCGTGGCGGCGATCTTCCATATCATCAACCACGCCACGTTCAAGGCGTCGCTGTTCATGGCCGCCGGCATCATTGACCACGAGTCCGGCTCGCGCGATATGCGCAAGTTGAACGGGCTGTGGAAGTACATGCCCTATACCGCGACGCTGGCGATGGTGGCCGCGTCGGCGATGGCCGGGGTACCGCTGCTGAACGGCTTCCTGTCCAAAGAGATGTTCTTCTCCGAGACGCTGCACCAGAGTACGCTCGGCGCCCTGTCCTGGATCATCCCGGTGCTGGCGACCTGCGGCGGGGTGTTCTCGGTGGCCTACTCGCTGCGTTTCATCCATGACGTGTTCTTCAACGGCGAGCCGATCGACCTGCCGCGCACGCCCCATGAACCGCCGCGCTACATGAAGCTGCCGGTGGAGATCCTGGTCGCACTGTGCCTGATGGTCGGCGTGATTCCGGGCTACGTGATCGGCGACCTGCTCTACAGTGCCTCGGCCGCGGTGCTGCAAAGCGAGGTGCCGGAATACAGCCTGGCGATCTGGCACGGCCTGAACCTGCCGTTGATGATGAGCGTGCTGGCGTTTCTCGGCGGTCTGACCATCTACTACAACCGCAAGGTGCTGTTCCAGTTCCAGGCCCAGTTCCCCGAGCCCGACGCCAAGGCGGTGTTCGAAACGGCGATTCAGCGCCTGATCGGCCTGTGTCAGCGTATCCTCGCCATTCTCGATAACGGTTCGCTGCAGCGCTACCTGTTTCTGATGCTGCTGTTCGCCGCGGTGCTGACCGCTGCACCGATGATGGCCATGAACCAGACCGTCGGCAGCCGCGTGCAGTTGCCGATCAACGGCCTGGAGCTGGTCTGCGCGCTGTTGCTGGTACTCAGCGCCGTGGCCACGGTGGTCTGGCATCGCAAGCGGATGATCGCACTGCTGACCCTGTCGGTGGTCGGGCTGGTGGTCTCCGTCGCCTTCGCCCGTTTCTCGGCGCCCGACCTGGCCCTGACCCAGCTGTCGGTAGAGGTGGTAACGGTGATCCTGCTGATGCTGGCGCTGTTCTTCCTGCCCCAGCGCACGCCGAAGGAGTCGAGCCCGCACCGGGTGATGCGTGACCTCGGCCTGTCGGCGCTGCTCGGCGGTATCGTCGGTACCCTGTGCTACGCGCTGCTGACCCGGCCGCTGGACTCCATCGCCGATTTTTTCCTCGCCAACAGCAAGAGCGGCGGCGGCGGAAACAACGTGGTCAACGTGATCCTGGTCGACTTCCGCGGTTTCGATACGCTGGGTGAGATCACCGTGCTGGGGATCGCCGCGCTGGGGATCTTCAAGCTGATCAACCGCATGAAGCTGTTCATGCCCTCCGGCGACGAACGCGGCCGGCAGTGGGCCAAGGACCGCTACCCGATGATCCTGGCGATGGTGTCGCAGTTGCTGCTGCCGCTGGCGCTGCTGGTGTCGGTGTATATTTTCCTGCGCGGCCACAACCTGCCCGGCGGCGGCTTCATTGCCGGCCTGATCACCGCGGTGGCGATCATCCAGCAGTATGTCGCCCATGGCGTCGGCTTCATCAAACAGCGCCTGCGCCTCAACTACCAGTGGCTGATCGGTTCCGGCCTGCTGATCGCCTGCCTGACCGGACTGGGCAGCTGGCTGTACGGCCGGCCGTTCCTGACCTCCTGGTTCGATCACTTCGAGCTGCCGCTGATCGGCGATATCGAGCTGGCCAGTGCCATGCTGTTCGACCTCGGCGTCTACCTGACCGTGGTCGGCGCCACGATGCTGATCCTGGCCAACCTCGGCAAGCTGACCACCGCCGAACGTCCAATGATGCAGGAGGAGTAATGGAGTTCGTCTACGCCATCTGTGTTGGCATATTGACCACCTGCGGCCTGTTCCTGACCCTGCGCGGGCGCACCTTTCCGGTGGTGCTGGGGCTGACGCTGCTCTCCTATGCCGTCAACCTGTTCCTGTTCGCCAGCGGCCGACTCAACGTCGAGGCTGCCGCCGTGCTCGGTGCCGAGACCGGACGCTACACCGATCCGCTGCCTCAGGCACTGGTGCTGACCGCCATCGTCATCGGCTTCGCGATGACCGCCTTCGTCGTGATCCTGGCGATGCGCGCCCGTGCCGATCTCGGCAACGACCATGTCGATGGCCGCCTGCCGCCGCTCGACGATAGCCATGCCGGGGAGCGCTCGTAGATGGAACACCTGCCTATCCTGCCGATCCTCATCCCGCTGCTGGCCGGGGTGCTGATGCTGCTGCCGCCGCTGACCCGCCAGTTGTCGCGCCAGCGTGTCACCTCGCTGCTCGCCCTGTCGCTGCTGCTGATCGTCGATATCCGGCTGCTGCTCGACAGCAGCAGCGGTACGCTGCAGCTCTACGCCCTGGGCGGCTGGCAGGCACCGTTCGGCATCCAGTTGCTGGTCGACCGTCTGGCCGCGCTGATGCTGCTGCTGACCGCCTTCCTCGGCCTCGGCGCCATGCTCTATGCCTGCGCCGGCGACGACCGCGGCGGCATGTACTTCCATCCGCTGTTCATGTTCCAGCTGATGGGGATCAACGGCGCCTTCCTGACCGGCGACATCTTCAACCTGTTCGTGTTTTTCGAGGTGCTGCTGATCGCCTCCTACGCGCTGCTGGTTCACGGCGGAGGCAAGCAGAAGACCCGCGCCAGCATGCACTACGTGACCCTGAACTTGGTCGGCTCGTCGCTGTTCCTGTTCGCCCTCGGCATCCTCTACGGCACCCTCGGCACGCTGAATATCGCCGACATGGCGCTGAAGGTGCGTACGCTGGAAGCGTCGGAGCAGGCGATCGCCAGCGTCGGCGCCCTGCTGTTGCTGCTGGTGTTCGGTCTGAAATCGGCGATGCTGCCGCTGCAGTTCTGGCTGCCCCGCACCTATGCCGCGGCCAGCGCACCGGTCGCCGCCCTGTTCGCGGTGCTGACCAAGGTCGGCATCTACAGCATTCTGCGCGTGTTCACGGTCATCTTCGGCGCGGATGCCGGCCCGCTGGCCTCAATCGCCCTGCCCTGGCTCTGGCCGCTGGCGATCCTGACCCTGATCGTCGCCACCCTTGGGGTAGTGGCCGCAGCCAGCCTGCGCCAGTTGATCGCGCAACTGGTGTTGCTGTCGGTCGGCACCCTGCTGGCGGCAGTGGCCGTGTCACGCAGCGAGGCGACCGGCGCCGCGCTCTACTACCTGGTGCACTCCACCCTGGTGTGCGGGGCGCTGTTCCTGCTCGCCGACCTGATCGTGCGCCAGCGCGGCAAGGCCGAAGACCGTTTCGTCCAGGCCCGGC
>QKGH01000023.1 GCA_003250495.1 Marinobacterium sp. | reverse complement strand
CTCCAGTACAGGGCTACCAGGTATGGTTTAATGTGTTGATCCAGAACGAAACCGAGCTCCATTGCGCTATATCAGACGGTGGACGTGATGCTGGAGGTTAGGATGGAAAAAGTTTTAAATAGCCAGCTCTTGCATTGAGCCCTGAGTAGTGGAGATAGTGATGTACACAGAAGAGGATATTCGTCGGCTGGCGTGGCAGAGTCGACGGGGGATGCTTGAGTTAGATGTGCTGTTCGTGCCTTTCGTTGAAGAGGCTTTTCGCGGGTTGCCTTACGAAGATCAGCAGCGTTTTGTGAAGCTGCTGGAGTGTGAAGATCAGGATCTGTTTATTTGGTTCATGCAGCGTAGCGTACCGGAGGATCCCGATCTTGCGCGCATCGTCAGAATCATCCTGGAGCGTGTACAACCCGCTTCTAATAAACATTAAACCTCCGCGGGCGTTGCCGCTGACTCTTACGGCACTGCATCTGGCGGCACTGCTAGCCGTGCTGATGGTGCAGGCGGCACCATTCTCCCGCTTTTTCCTGCTGGCGGGGATCTGTGTATCGGGCTGGCTGGCGATCCGGGAGTTGATGATCGAGGAGCCGCTTTGCGGTCTGCTCTGGCGAGTGGACCAAAAGCAACTGATGATCCGCACACAGGGTGGAGTTTTAGTTCCGGTCGAGCAGCTGTTGTTCAGCGCGAAGGTTCCAGGGCTCATCGCCCTGAAGATGCAACGCGCTGACCGCGCACTACCCTGTTGGCTGGTATTGACCCGGGAGCAGCTGGACGTAAAAGAGTGGCGTCGTCTTTCCCTGGTGCTGCAGTTTAAACCCCAGGTTCAACGTGTGGCATCGGGCCAGGAGTAATTGATCGGCGTTAGAATGGTGTCGCGTCGCTCCGGCGCCGGGTTCGGGTAATCGAGCGTGTAGTGCAGGCCTCGACTTTCTTTACGCAGTTGTGCGCTGCGGATGATCAGCTCGGCGACCATCGCCAGGTTGCGTAATTCGATCAAGTCACGGCTGACCTTATAGTTGCTGTAGTATTCGGTGATCTCCTGCTGTAGCAGATCGATCCGGTGGCGCGCCCGCTGCAGGCGCTTGTTCGTCCTGACGATGCCTACATAGTCCCACATGAAGCGCCGTAACTCGTCCCAGTTGTGGGCAATGATCACATCTTCGTCCGAGTTCGTTACCTGGGATTCGTCCCAGGCCGGTACCTGGTCCAGTTCCGGTTGTCGTTCGACGAGGCGCGTCTGAATATCGGTGGCGGCGGAGCGTCCATACACGATGCACTCCAGCAGCGAATTGGATGCCAAGCGGTTGGCGCCGTGCAGCCCGGTGAAAGCGGTTTCACCTATGGCGTAGAGACCTTCCAGGTCCGTGGCTCCGGCAAGGTCGGTCATGACCCCGCCGCAGGTGTAATGCGCCGCGGGCACGACCGGGATGGGCTCGCGGGTCATGTCGATACCGTAGCGCAGGCAGTTTTCGTAGATGGTGGGGAAGTGGCCGCGGATAAAATCGGCGGGGCGGTGCGAAATGTCGAGATAGACATAGTCGCAGCCGACCCGTTTCATTTCGTGGTCGATGGTGCGTGCCACGATGTCTCGAGGGGCCAGCTCGGCTCTCGGGTCGAACGCCGGCATGAAGCGAGTACCATCGGGTAGTCGCAGTATCCCCCCCTCGCCACGCACCGCCTCGGAAATCAAAAAGGATTTCGCCTGGGGGTGATAGAGGCAGGTGGGATGGAATTGATTGAACTCGAGGTTGGCAACGCGGCAGCCTGCCCGCCATGCCATGGCGATGCCATCGCCGGTCGCCCCATCGGGGTTGCTGGTGTAGAGATACGCTTTGGAGGCCCCGCCGGTGGCAAGGATAGTGTATTGGGCGCGAAAGACATCGACGTGCCCGCTCTCGTTATTCAGGACATATGCACCGATGCAGCGGTTGGGCGCTAGATGCAGCTTGCGCCGCGTGACCAGGTCGATTGCGATGTGCTGCTCATAGACCGTAATGTTCGCGGCATTCAGCGCCCGATCGATCAGGGTCTGTTCGACTGCCCTGCCGGTCGCATCGGCGGCGTGAATGATACGCCGGCGGGAGTGGCCGCCCTCTTTGGTCAGATGGTAGTGACCGGATTCCCGGGTGAAGGGCACGCCCTGCTCGATGAGCCAGTCGATGCTGGAGCGGCTTTCGCGGACCGTATGATCGACCGCGTCGGGGCGGCTCAACTCCGCGCCGGCGACGATGGTATCGGCGACATGGGCGTCGATTGAGTCCTCTTTGGCAAGCACGGCGGCTATACCGCCCTGGGCGTGCCAGGTGGATCCGTTTTTCAATTCACCTTTGCTCAGGACCGCGACTTTGAACTGTGCGGGCAGACTAAGTGCCAAGGTCAATCCGGCGGCGCCGCTTCCAATAATCAGCACATCAAAGGTATACACGCTCATATCGCTGGCAAATCCGGTCTACAGAGAACGAAAGTCTTATTATGCACCGAGTCTGAGCGCTGGTTACTGCCAGGTTGCAAAAATATTTTACGGTTCGGGAACTAACCTTGCGCGGGTACTCTCTTAAAGAGTGCAAGCGGCTCGGCGGGGATTCATGTTGCAATGCGCTAGTTCACAATTGGATACTCTTAGGATCAACGCCCGCTATGACGGGTAATCGTGTGTGTCGGATGTAAGGAACCTGTGTGTCGAACGAGAGTCAGGCCGCTGCTGACCAGAAGCTGGTTGAACGAGTACAAGCCGGGGATAAGCGCGCATTTGATCTGTTGGTGAAACAGTACCAGCACAAGATCATCGGGTTGGTGGGACGTTACGTTTACGACCACAGCGAGGCGATGGATGTGGCGCAGGAGGCGTTCATCAAAGCCTACCGCGCCTTGCCCAACTTTCGGGGCGAGAGTGCCTTTTATACCTGGCTCTACCGAATCGCGATCAATACGGCCAAAAATTACCTGGTTGCACGCAGTCGTCGTCCTCCCGATACGGATGTCGATGTGGATGATGCGCACTATTTCGAAGGCGATAGTGAGCTCAAGGATATCGAGACGCCCGAGAACAGCCTGTATAAGGATGAGCTGGAGCGGGTGGTGAAGAGTGCGCTGGATCAATTGCCCGAAGATTTACGAGTTGCACTGACGTTGCGTGAGTTTGAAGGACTCAGTTACGAGGACATCGCCAGTATCATGGAGTGTCCGATCGGAACAGTACGCTCGAGGATATTTCGAGCACGTGAGGCGATCGATCGCGAGATCAAGCCGTTGCTGGAAAGCTAATAACGATAGCCGTGTGTGATAAAGCGAAGAGCGTATAGCGCTCTGAGGAATAGGTCATGAGTGATAGTAAAGAAGTGCTTTCAGCCCTGGTCGATGGTCAGGCAACTGACTTTGAGGTTAGACGTCTGATGCAGGAGGTTGCCAAGGACCACTCTATTGCTAAGACCTGGCGGCGCTACCAGGTTGCCCGTTCCGTATTGAAAGGCGAGACTCAGCAATTCGCGCTGGATGACCTCAGCGCGAGGGTGGCCCAGGCGTTAGAGAACGAGCCGGCCTACGCGGCGACCGGTGCGGCCCAAGCGCAGACGGCGGTGGCCGCTAAAGCCCCCAGCAATGTGTGGCGCTCGCTATCCAGCATGGCTGTGGCGGCATCAGTGACGGCGTTGGTCATATTGGGCGCTAACAGTTTCAACTCGTCCACTGGAGAGCCGACCGGTCCGGCGTCGGTGGCGACCGTGACCCCTATGCCGACACCGGTTGCGACGGTGGCTCCGATGCCGGCGCCGGTTTCCAGCGATCTGGTGCGGGCCCAGTTCGGGGAGCGCGCTAACGTGACGGCGCCGGCCAGCGCCCAGGCGGATGTGATCCGTTTGTCCCAGGGGCTCAAACGTTATATCGATCAACATCAGCAACTGCTCAAAGTGCGTCAGCCGGAGTGGGAGAGTGCCTGGGTACCTGAGGGCTAC
>QKGH01000248.1 GCA_003250495.1 Marinobacterium sp. | reverse complement strand
CGGTTGCAGCGACCGATGCTGCTGGAGAACCCCGCCACCTATCTGCAGTTCGCCAATTCGCAGCTGGCGGAAACCGAATTCATCGCCGAGGTGGTACGCCGCACCGGCTGCGGCCTGCTGCTCGACGTCAACAACGTCTACGTCAGTTGCTGCAACCACGGCCTCGACCCCTATCGCTATATCGCCGCCCTGCCGCTGGCCGCAGTCGGCGAGATCCATCTGGCCGGCTTTAGCGTCGACCACGACGCGGCCGGCGCGCCGCTGCTGATCGACAGCCACGGCACCCCCGTGGCCGAGGCGGTCTGGCAGCTGTACCGCCACACTCTGACTCTGACCGGCCCGGTACCGGTGCTGCTCGAACGCGATAACGCTATCCCGGCGCTGGGACGGCTGCTGGCCGAAGCGCAACGGGCCCAGCGCCTACTGCTCGCCGTTACTGAAGCCACCGCCGAGCGACAGGAGGTGGCGCTATGAGTCTGCAAAGCCGTTTCAGCCAGGCCCTGCTCGACCCGCAACGCCCGATCCCGGTCGAGGCGGTGGCGTGGAACCACAGCGATCCACAGACCCGCTTTGCGGTCTACCGCAACAACGTGACCCAGGCCCTGGCCGAGGCGCTGGCCGCCACCTTTCCGGTCACCCAGGCACTGGTCGGGGCTGCCTTCTTCCACGCCCTGGCGGTCGAGTTCGCCCGCTGCGAACCGCCGCGCTCGCCGGTCATGGCCCATTACGGCGCGACCTTCGCCGACTTCATCGCCCGCTTCCCGCCGGCCGACCCGCTACCCTATCTGGCCGACGTGGCGCGCCTGGAATACCTCTATGTGCAGGCCTTTCACGCCGCCGACGCAGCACCGCTGACAAGCGCCGCACTGCAACGGGCACTGAACGATATCCACAGCCTGCCCGGGCTGCGCGCCCGCCTGCACCCCAGCGCGCGGTTGCTGAGTTCGCGCTATGCGGCGGTCTCGCTCTGGGCCGCGCACCAGGGTACGCAGACCGCCGAGCGCCTGCACCAGTTGGATACCGGGCAGGCGGAGCAGGCGTTGATCCTGCGCCAGGGGCTGGAGGTGTGCGTGATCCCGCTAAACGCCGCCGATTACCGCTTCATCGAACTGCTGCAGCGGGGCGCCCGGCTCGGCCAGGCGCTGGAGCTTTGCGCCGCCCACCACCCGGGGTTCGAACCCGGCCATGCGCTCGCGCTGCTGACCGCCCACCAGGGGTTGTGCGCGCTGATCCCGGCTACCCACGCAAACGATCGGAGACACCGACCATGAACACCGCTGACACGACAACAACCAGCGCCCATGGCAACGCCAATACCAATACCAATACCAATACAAACGCCTGCGCCTGCGCCGCTAAGCCGCGCTGCGCCGGTGCCGTCACGCTGGCACAACGCCTGACCCGGCTGGCCAGCTGCTGCCTCCCCTACTCGTTGCTGGCGCTGCTGGCGCGCTTTTCGATTGCGGCGGTGTTCTGGCAGTCGGGCCAAACCAAGGTCGAGGGCTTCGCCGTCAACTTCATCAGCGGCCAGTTTCAGCTCGGCTGGCCCAGCCTGAGCCCGTCGGCGCTGTACCTGTTCCGGGAGGAGTACCGGCTGCCGCTGCTGCCGCCAGAGCTGGCGGCCTATCTGGCGGCCGGCGCCGAGCACCTGTTCCCGCTGCTGCTGCTGTTCGGCCTGGCGACCCGGCTGTCGGCACTGGCCCTGCTGCTGATGACGCTGACCATCCAGTTGTTCGTCTACCCCGATGCCTATCCGACCCACGGCGTCTGGGCCACGGCGCTGCTGCTGTTACTGACCCAGGGACCGGGGAAACTTGCACTGGATCACTGGATCGCACGCCGCCTTTGCGCTCCGCCGCACAATTGACAATACTGCTCTGCATACCCTCAGTTATGCTGAGCTGGAGCCGAGCATGAAACAGCTGACCCTGATCCGTCACGCGAAGTCGAGCTGGAAGGAGCCCGAACTCACCGATTTCGAGCGCCCGCTGAACCAACGTGGCCAGCGCGACCTGCCGCTGATGGCCAGCCGGGTCCGCGGTTTCGAGCTGATCCCGGATCGCCTACTCTACAGCAGCGCGTTGCGCACCCGGCTGACCGCCCAGGTCCTGGCCGACACCCTGCACCTGCCCGCCGCCGCCTGCATCGAGGTGCCGGAGATGTACGAGGCGTGCTGGGAGACGCTGCTGAATCTGCTGCAGGGACAGCCGGACCAGCTGCAGCACATCATGCTGGTGGGCCACAATCCGGGGCTGGCCGATCTCGGCAACTACCTCAGCGGCGAGCATCTGCCGCACTTTCCCACCTCCGCCGTGCAGCAGCTGGCGCTGAGCGTATTGAGCTGGAGCGAACTGGCGGAGAACTGCGCCACGCTGCAGCGCTTCGACTATCCCAAACTGCACGGCTGATCGTTGCAGCGCTGCAACAGCCAAACGGGATGGCACTAAGGTAGAATGCTGGGCTCAACCGTCATACTCGGGAGCCCACGTTGAACCTCTACCTGCAATCGCTCGGTTTCACCGCCAATATCGTCGCACCGATCTTCTTCATCGTGTTCCTCGGCTACCTGCTGACCCGGGCCAAACTGTTCAACGACAACTTCATCCATATCGCCTCCAAGCTGGTGTTCACCGTCACCCTGCCGGCCCTGATCTTCATGTCGATCGCGCGAATGGACTTCCACGCCATGTTCAATGGCGCGATGTTGGCCTACGTACTGGTCGGCACGCTGATCACCTATGCCGCCATCTGGTACCTGGGACGGATCTGGATTCGCGAGCCGGCGGACCTGGCCGCCTTCATCCAGGGCGCCTATCGCAGCAACTACGGCATCATCGGTCTGGCCGTCAGCTTCAACCTGTTCGGCAGCGACGGCCTGGCGCAGGCTTCGCTGCTGCTGGCGTTGATCATCCCGCTCTACAATATCCTGGCGATCATCTGCCTGACCGTGCCGCTGAAGTCGGAGCAGGGGATCAACCTGGGCCGCACCGCCCTCGAGGTGGTACGTAACCCGCTGATCCTGGCGGTGATCGTGGCGATGCCCTTCTCCTACTACAACATCGCCCTGCCCGAGGTGATCCAGAACACCGGGCGTTACTTCTCCAACCTGACACTACCGCTGGCGCTGCTGGCGATCGGCGGTTCGCTGAACATGCGCAGCCTGAAAGACACCTCCGGCACCGCGTTCTGGGCCACGCTGACCAAGCTGGTGCTGCTGCCCGCCGTGCTGACGCTGGGGGCCTGGCTGGTCGGTTTCCACGGCCAGGAGCTGGTGATCCTGATGGTGCTGTTCAGCTGCCCCACCGCCGCCGCCAGCTTCGTCATGGCCCGCGCCATGGGCGCCAACGCGCAGTTGACCGCCAATATCATCCTGACCACGACGCTGGGTTCGGTGCTGACGCTGAGCGCCGGTATTTACCTGGTCAAGCTCAGCGGCGTAATCTGAGGGTCCCCGAGCCGCCCGGGGTCATCAACCAAGCAACGAATGAACCGCCGAGCCGAGGCCGACGCCAGCTGTAGCAGAGGAGCGCAACGATGGAGCAGTACCTGATCCGCTTTTTCACTACCCTGGTCGATCTCTATCTCGATACCGCGATCTGGCTGCTCGGCGGTTTGCTGCTCGCGGCCCTGCTCAAGGGCGCATTGCCCAGTACGCTGGTCCAGCGCTGGCTGGGCGGACGCGGCGTCGCGCCGGTGGTCCGCGGCGCACTGATCGGCGCCCCGCTGCCACTGTGTTCCTGCGGCGTGCTGCCCGCCGCCGTCGGCCTGCACCGCGCCGGCGCTTCGCGTCCGGCGACCGTCTCCTTCCTGATCGCCACGCCGGAAACCGGCGTCGACTCGATCGCCGTCAGCTACGCCCTGCTGGGACCGGTGATGGCCGTGGTCCGCCCACTGGCGGCGCTGTTCAGTGCGATCGGCACCGGCCTGCTGGTGCTGCTGGCGGCGGGCAGCCCGGTAGCG
>QKGH01000192.1 GCA_003250495.1 Marinobacterium sp. | reverse complement strand
CGCTTGGGCTGACCGGCCTTGAACCCCTCGATATTCTCCACCAGCTGGCGGATGATCCGGCTGCGCGCCTGCAGACTGCCCCAGGCGCAATGCGGCGTCAGGATCAGGTTCGGGATCCCGTCGGCCAGCAGCGGGTTGCCGTCACGCGGCGGTTCGACGCTGAGTACATCGCTGGCCGCACCGCCCAGATGGCCGCTGCGCAGTGCAGCGACCAGGGCTGGCTCGTTGACGATACCGCCACGGGCGGCATTGATCAGAAAACTGCCGGGCTTCATCCGGGCCAGCGCCGCGGCGTCGATCAGGTCACGGGTCTCTTCGGTCAACGGACAGTGCAGCGACAGCACATCGGCCTGCTCCAGCACCCGCTCGAACGCCAGGCGCCCGGCTGGAATATCGGAACGTCCGGGCCGTGCCGCGACGATCACCTCCATGCCGAAACTCTCGGCATGGCGTGCCACCGCCTGTCCGAGCGCACCGTAACCGACGATCCCCAGCGTGCGGCCGGACAACTCCAGGATCGGGTAGTCGAGCAGGCAGAACTGCGACGCCTGTCCCCAGCGCCCCGCCCGCACCGCGCGGTCGTAATCCAGCAGGTGGGTGTGCAGCGCCAGCATTAGCGCCATCACGTGCTGGGCCACCGAGCTGACGCCATACCCCTGCGAGTTGCACACCGGGATCCCGCGCGCCGTCGCCGCCGCGAGATCGACATTGTTGACCCCGGTGGCGGCAACGCAGATCAGCTTCAACTGGGCGGCCCGGGCGATCACCTCGGCACTCAGGCGCACCTTGTTGACGATCACGATATCGAAACCGGCGATCCGTTGTTCGACCTCGTCGGCGGCGGTACCGAAATGGCACACCAACTCGTCGACGCTGCCCTCCAGGGCCGCCAAGTCCAGGTCGTCCAGACTCTCCAGGTCGAGAAATACAGCTTTCATATCTGCTCTCCAGCAAGGTGCCAAGATCGGCGCCGGACCGGAACAAGAGCCACTGTCCTATTCCGGCCCGGCGATAAAGTTGAGTAAAAATATCAACTTGCCTTGGCTAACTCCACCAGTTCGCGAATGGCGACAGCAAATACCGCGCTGTCCGGCTGCGCCACCGAGCGCAGATCCTCCAGCACTTCGCTCCAGCGTTTGAGCAGCGCGGCGTTGCGCTGGGCCCAGTGTTCCACGCACTCGCCACTGGAGAGTTCGCACACAGCGCCCGGCGCTTGCGCCTCCGCTTCTGTTGATGGTTCCGTCGATGGTTCCGCCGGCGTCAGCACCGAGCGGGTCAGTACCCCGAGGGTGATTGCGCGCTGCTGCGTATTCAGCTCCTCACGGAAACCGTCCCGGGCCAGCGACTGCCAGTGGTTGCTCTGCTCCATGGTCTTGATCAGGCGGTCGACGCTGTACAGCTCGAGCCGCTCGCCAAGGGCGAAGTAGACGTCGGCCACCCGCTCCAGCGCTTCGCCGGTCTGCTCCTCGGTGGCGATGATGCCGAGCAGGGAGTAGAGGCTGTCGAAGGAGGCGGCCAGCGCCGCCAGCTCATCCGGCACCCCCTCCTCTTTCAGCGTTTCAAAGCGTGACTGCCAGCCGGCCAGCGGCTCACCGGCCAGACGTTCGGACAGGCTGTCGGCCATCTTCTGCACCCCGGGCCGGAACCGTTCCACCAGTTGCTGCGGCTCGATGCGCTGCCGACAGCTGTTGAGCAGCCAGTTGGCGGAGCGCCGCACCAGGCGCTGCAGATCGGCCATGATCCCCTGCAACAGCAGGGCTGGCGCCCGGTTATCGAGCTGTTCGATCTGCAGCCACAGCCGATCCATCGAGAAGATATCGCGGGCGGCGATATAGGCCGCGGCGATATCGGCCAGGTCGCGACCGCTGGCCTGCTGCATCCGGAACGGGAAAGTGATCCCCATCCGGTTGACCATGCCGTTGGCGATCTGGGTGGCGATGATCTCCGCCCGCAGCCGGTGGCCGGCGATCTCCGCGTCGTAACGCTCCGCCAGTGTCTGCGGGAAGGCGCTATGCACCTCGCGGGCGACATAGGCGTCATCCGGCAGCCAGCTGCCGGTCAGCGTCTCCTTCAACTGCGCCTTGACGTAGGAGATCAGCACCGACAGCTCCGGGCGGGTCAGCGTCTGTCCCTGCTGGCGCCGTTCGAGGATCTGGTCGTCGGCGGGGATAAACTCCAGCGCCCGGACCAGGCGTCCGCTGGCCTCGAGGTCGTCGATCAGACGACGGTAGTCGTCCAGCGCCCGGCCGGTCTGCGCCTGGGCCAGGCTCAGTGCCAACGCCTGACCGTAGTTGTCGCGCAAGACCAGCTCGGCCACCTCGTCGGTCATCTCCTTCAGCAGCTGGTTGCGCTGTTTCAGCGTCATATCGCCGTTGGCGACCACCTTGTTGAGCAGGATCTTGATGTTGACCTCGTGGTCGGAGCAGTCGACGCCACCGGCGTTATCGATGAAGTCGGTGTTGCAGGCGCCGCCATTGAGCGCGAATTCGATGCGCCCGAGCTGGGTGAAGCCCAGGTTGCCCCCCTCGCCGAGCACGCTGCAGCGCAGCTCGTTGCCGTTGATGCGCAGGCTGTCGTTGGCCTTGTCGCCGACGTCGGCATGGGACTCGAAGCTGGCCTTGACATAGGTGCCGATGCCGCCGTTCCAGATCAGGTCGACGCGGGCCTTCAGCAGGCGCGAGATCAGGTCGTTCGGTGCCAGACGGTCCTCGTCGATATCGAACCGGGACTTCATCTGCGACGAGATCTCGATCCACTTCGCGGCGCGTGAGAACACCCCGCCCCCGGCCGAGATCAGCTCGCCGTTATAGTCGGCCCAGCTGGAGCGCGGCAGCTCGAACAGCCGCTTGCGCTCGGCAAAGCCGGTGGCGGCATCGGGGTGCGGATCGATGAAGATATGCTGATGGTTGAAAGCCGCGATCAGCTCGATCCGTTCGGACATCAGCATGCCGTTGCCAAACACGTCGCCGGCCATGTCGCCGATACCGACCACGGTGAAGTTCTGGGTCTGGGTATCGATATCCAGTTCGCGGAAGTGCAGCTTGACCGACTCCCAGGCGCCGCGCGCGGTGATTCCCATCTTCTTGTGGTCGTACCCCTGGGAGCCGCCGGAAGCGAACGCATCGCCGAGCCAGAAGCGGTACTCGGCGGCGATGGCGTTGGCGATATCGGAGAAGGTCGCCGTGCCCTTGTCGGCCGCGACCACCAGGTAGGGGTCGTCCTCATCGTGACGCACCAGCTCCGGCGGTGGCTGGATCGCCCCCTCGTGGTAGTTATCGGTGACATCGAGCAGGCCGCGGATGAAGGTCTTGTAGCAGGCGACCCCCTCCTCCTGGATCTGCTCGCGGCTGCCCCCCACCGGCAGGCACTTGGCGACGAAGCCGCCCTTGGCGCCGACCGGGACGATCACCGCGTTCTTGACCTGCTGCGCCTTGACCAGACCGAGCACCTCGGTACGGTAGTCCTCGCGCCGGTCCGACCAGCGCAGTCCGCCGCGAGCCACCTTGCCGCCGCGCAGGTGCACCCCCTCGACCCGGGCCGAATAGACGAAGATCTCGAACATCGGCCGCGGCAACGGGATATGGTCGATGGCATGGGGATTGAGCTTGAACGCCGTGTAATCCTTCGGCTGCCCCTGCTCGTCGCTCTGGAAATAGCTGGTGCGCAGCGTGGCGCGGATCAGCTCCAGGTACCGGCGCAGGATCTTGTCGTCGTTCAGGTTTTCGACCTTGTCCAACGCCTCCAGAATACTGCCGGCAATACGTTCGGCCAGCGCTTCGACCTTGCTGCTGGCCTGGCGCTGGGGTTCGAAGCGGGCGCGGAACAGCGCCACCAGCAGACGCGTCACGTACAGGTGGCGCCACAGCGTATCGGCGATATAGGGCTGGCTGAAACCGAAGCGGATCTGCTGGTTGTAGCGCGCATAGGCGCGCAGCATCGCCACTTCGCGCCAGCTCAACTT
>QKGH01000177.1 GCA_003250495.1 Marinobacterium sp. | reverse complement strand
GCCTAGACCAGGACCAGCTCGATACCGTCCTTGAGAATCTGATCGACGAACTGCTGCTGCCACTGCTCGCCGTGCAGCCGACGCATGGTCTCCACCACGATGTAAGACGGCGTCAGGCCGGTCTCGTCCGTGTAGCGGCTGAGGCCCTGCTGACAGGCCGGACAGGTGGTGAGCAGGCGGATCTCCGGCTCCTTGCCCTGCTGCCCGGCCTTCAGCTCGTCCATGCCACGATTGAGCTCCTCGCTCTTGCGAAAGCGCAGCTGATTGGCGATGTCGGGACGGCTGGTGCCGAGGGTGCCGGCCTCGCCGCAGCAGCGGTCGCTCAGGACCACCGCCTTGCCGGTCAGCTGCCGGGCCACCTGCAACGGGTTGTAGTGTTTGATCGGGGTGTGGCAGGGGTCGTGGTAGAGGTACTCGGTCTGCTGGGTACCATCCAGCGCGACCCCCTTCTCCAGCATGTATTCGTGGATGTCGAGCAGCCGGCAGCCCGGGAAGATCTTGCCGAATTCGTACTGCAGCAGCTGGTCCATGCAGGTGCCGCAGGAGACCAGCACCGTCTTGATATCCATATAGTTGAGGGTGTTGGCGATGCGGTGGAACAGCACCCGGTTTTCGGTGGTGATCTGGCGGCCGCGGGCATGCAGGCCGGCAGCAGTCTGGGGATAGCCGCAGCAGAGGTAGCCCGGCGGCAGCACCGTCTCTGCCCCCAGTTCGCCGAGCATGGCCAGGGTGGCCATGCCGATCTCGCTGTAGAGGCGTTCAGAGCCGCAGCCGGGGAAGTAGAAGACCGCGTCGCTCTCTTCGCTGACCTTGCGCGGATTGCGCAGGATCGGCACCGACTTGGTGTCCTGCAGGTTGAGGGCATCGCGCAGGGTCTTCGTGGGCGGCAGCACGCGGATCGGCTTCTGCAGCATCTGCACCATCATGACCTGGGGCTTGGGGGTCCCGGTGGTGGATTTGGGCGGCTGCGCCGCCGGTTTCACCAGGCCCGCCTTGGCGGCCAGGGCATGACCCAGATTGAGTCCCTTGAATCCCCACTCGGCCAATCCCTTGCGCATCCAGCGGATGGCGCTGGGGTTGGTGATGTTGAGAAAGGTCATGGCCGCGCTGGTGCCCAGATTGCGACGCTTCTTGCCCCGGTCCACCAGGATCTTGCGCATCAGGCTGGTGACCTCGCCGAAGTCGATGTCCACCGGACAGGGGTTCTGGCACTTGTGGCAGATAGTGCAGTGGTCGGCCACGTCGTTCATCTCGGCGAAGTGAGCCAGGGAGACGCCGCGGCGGGTCTGCTCCTCGTAGAGGAAGGCCTCGATGATGAGGCCGGTGGCAAGGATCTTGTTGCGCGGCGAGTAGAGCAGATTGGCGCGGGGGATATGGGTCATGCAGACGGGCTTGCACTTGCCGCAGCGTAGACAGTGTTTGATCTCGTCGTTGAGGGTGCCGAGTTCGCTCTCCTCCAGGATGATCGCCTCCTGTTCCAGCAGGCGCAGGGAGGGGGTGTAGGCCCGTTCGAGATCGCCGCCGGCGATCAGCTTGCCCCGATTGAACCAGCCCTGGGGGTCGACGCGCTGTTTGTAGTCGGCGAAGTCGGTGAGCTTCTGCGCCTCCATGTATTGCAACTTGGTCAGGCCGATACCGTGTTCGCCGGAGATGGCGCCCCCCAGCCCGGTGGCCAGGGCCATGATGCGGTCGACGATGCGATCCGCCTGTTGCAGCATGGCGTAGTTGTCGGAGTGGACCGGGATGTTGGTGTGTACGTTGCCGTCGCCGGCGTGCATGTGCAGGGCGACGAAGAGGCGCGAGTCGCGCAGGCGGCCGTGGATCTCGCGCATGGCGTGGCGCAGGCTGCGCATCTCCTGGCCGGGGAAGATCTCGTCCAGGCGCGAGGCCACCTCGCGGCGGTAGGAGACCAGCAGATCGCGCCGCAGCAGCAGATCGAGCAGGCGGTCGCCGGGTTGGATCAGGGCCTGAATCTCGTCGCTGAGCAGGGCCTTGTGGTCGGCGGCGGGGGACTCCATTCGATCGAGCAGGGTCTGCCAGCGGTCCCGGGCCTGGGTGACCGCCTCGCGGGCCAGTGCGAGCTTGGCCTGCAGGATGGTGCGGTTCTCGTCGCTCGCCTCGAAGTCGTCGTCCGGCTTGCGAAGTGAGTGGTCACCCGCCAGATAGGTCAGGACTTCGCCGGCGATGCGGATCTTGTTGCTGACCGACTCCTCGATGTTGATGCGCTCGATACCGCGGCTGTACTCCGCCAGCTTGTCCAGCGGGATCACCACGTCCTCGTTGATCTTGAAGGCGTTGGTATGGGTGGAGATGGCGGCGGTACGCGCCCGGTCGAGCCAGAAGTTGCGCCGCGCCTCGGGGCTGCTGGCGATGAAGGCCTCGCCTTCGCGGGCCTGGGTCATGCGCACGACCTGGTCGGCGGCGGCATCCACCGCCTCTGCGCTGTCGCTGGCGATGTCGGCCAGCAGCACCATCTTCGGCCGCTCGTGGCGGGGCGCCTTGGTGGAGTACTTGACCGCCTTCAGGTAGCGCTCGTCCAGGTGCTCGAGACCCGCCAGCAATACGCTGTCGTGTTTATCGAGATAATCCTTCAGCTCCACGATGGCCGGTACCGCCTTGCCGATGTCGCTGCCGAAGAACTCCAGACAGAGGGTGCGCACCTGGGAGGGCATGCGGTGGAGCACGAAGCGGGCGGAGGTGATGAGACCGTCGCAGCCCTCTTTCTGCACGCCGGGCAGGCCGCAGAGGAATTTGTCGGTGACATCCTTGCCCAGACCCACCTTGCGGAAGGCGCTGCCGGGCATGCGCAGGATCTCCGGTTCGCCGAGACGGCGCTTGCCGTCGCTGGCGTAGCGGGTGACGCGGAAGCTGACCTCCGGCTGGTCGTGAATCTTGCCCAGATTGTGGTTGAGCCGTTCCACCTCCAGCCACTCCCCCTGGGGGGTGACCATGCGCCAGCTGGCCAGGTTGTCGAGGGTGGTGCCCCAGAGCACCGCCTTCTTGCCGCCGGCGTTCATGGCGATGTTGCCGCCGATGGTGGAGGCGTCCTGGGAGGTGGGGTCGACGGCAAAGGCGAGACCGGCCGCTTCGGCCCGCTCCGAGACCCGACGCGTCACCACGCCGGCGCCGGTGTGCACCGTCGGCACCAGGCCATCGACGCCGGGCAGCGCGATCTCCTCCACCGGTCCGACCAGATCGAGTTTCTCGGTGTTGATCACCGCGCTGTGGGGGTCGAGAGGGACGGCACTGCCGGTATAACCTGTGCCGCCGCCGCGGGGGATGAGGGTCAGACCCGATTCGATACAGGCCTTGACCACCGGGGCGATCTCCGCCTCCGTATCGGGGGTGATGACGACGAAGGGGATCTCCACGCGCCAGTCGGTGGCGTCGGTGGCATGGGAGACCCGGGCGATGCCGCTGAAGTCGACGTTGTCGTTGCGGGTCAGGCCGATCAGATTTCGGCGGGTCGCCTTACGTAGTGCCAGCTGGTCTTCGAAGCGGCGGGCAAAGGTCTCCACCGCTTCCCGTGCGGCGGTCAGCAGCTGTAGTGCCTGCTGGTTGCCGTTGGCGCGCAGCTCGAACTGGTCCAGGCGGTGTTTGAGGGCGCCGACCAGGGCGTTGCGGCGCTCCTCGTTGTTCAGGAGGTCGTCCTGCAGATAGGGGTTGCGGGTGATGACCCACATGTCGCCCAGCACCTCGAAAAGCATGCGGGCGGAGCGGCCGGTGCGGCGGGTGCCGCGCAGCTCTTCGATCAGCGCCCACATGGGTTTGCCCAGGAACCGGATAACGATCTCCCGGTCTGAGAAGGAGGTGTAGTTATAGGGGATCTCGCGGATACGCGGCGCGTTCTCTTTGTTCATCTCGGATATTGGCTGTGGGGCGGGGCGGCTGCTTTTGGGTCGGTACACAACAGGCGGTCTATTGTAGCTCAATTGGAGAGAGACTTAATGTCCATTTCCGT
>QKGH01000250.1 GCA_003250495.1 Marinobacterium sp. | reverse complement strand
GGAGCGGATCGCCCAGGCGAGGGAGGATTGGCGCCAGCAGCGCTTTGCGACGATCCCCGGGGACGACCAGGAGTTCATCCCCCTGCCCGATTGAGCGGCGCTGCGCCAGCAGATACAAACCGGGCACGACGCGGGTAGCCGCTGAACAGCCGATCCGGGCCACCCGGCCGGGTCCGGGTTACACTAGCCCCGGTGTCGATAACCTACTGTTGGAACCCTGACCATGACGACCCTGCTACAGATCGATTTTCCCTTCCCTGGCCCCTTTGGCGCGGCCCTGTCCGACGCATTGCAGCAGCTGGCGCTCTCCATCACAGCAGAACCGGGCTTTATCTGGAAGATCTGGACCGAAAACGAGACCGAACAGCAGGCCGGCGGGATCTACCTGTTCGCCGATGAAGCCAGTGCCCGCGCCTATCTGGACAAACACAGTGCGCGCCTCAAGGCGCTGGGGGTCGAACGGATCAACGCCAAACTGTTCGCCGTCAACCAGCCATTATCGGCGATCACCCACGGTCCCGTCGCCTGAGGCAGGCCTGCACAGATACCGGAGGCGGCAGCCAATCCGTCTCCCTCCTAAGTACCTGTTAAGGCACCCGTTAAGGCACCTGTTAAAGCACCCGTTAAGGCACCATCCTTAATGCACCTGCCTATACCACCCGTGCACCGACCCTTTCTGCGGTGGCGCCGGCTATGTCATATCTCCTTATCGCCTGCTAACGGAAGCGGTGTGCATTGCGGCGCTTGCCATCGGGCTAACCACCGCGGCGCTCCCGTGACTCCCTCGCACCGACCCGGCGTCCGGGCGATGACGATACCCGCCCTAAGCTCCCCTGCTCGATAACACCCTCACCGGTGCCCGCACGGCCACCGCGCATACCGCGCATACCGCGCTTCGTCGTCCCTTGCCCTTGCCCTTGCCGACGCCCACTCGCTGGAGCCTTCGCATCCGGCCCGGCCTCCATCACAAATATTTCGCTACACTAATATTTATATACCCATAACCGATCCAGCCACGACTGCAGCACCGAGTGAACAACCTAGCCAAACAGTAAGTAAAACTGCGATAAATAGTTAAATATTAGTAACTTATGATTAAAAATCAGTATATGAACAACGGTAGCGCTCACTACCAGCCTGATCACTCGGTCGAAAAATAGATAGCAAAGCGTTATAATATTTACCTTTCCGCTATAAATTCCATTCATCTGCTAACCATAAGGACTGTCGTCATGACCGATTCCAGGGACCCACTGTCGCCCGATGGCGAGGTGAATCCGATCGATACCGACTATCAGGTCGGCCAAGACAACATCGTCGTCACCATCGGCCCGTTCGGGCTCGACATCCATAACCGCGTGTTTGCCGTCTCCAGCCTGCTGGTAATCGCCTTCGTGGTACTGACCCTGGCATTCCAGGATCAGGCGGAACCGCTGTTCAAGGGGCTGCGCGGCTGGCTCACCGCCAACCTCGACTGGTTCTTCCTCGGCGCCGGCGATGTTTTCGTCATCGCCTGCGTGTTGATCGCCTTCTCGCCGCTGGGCAAGGTACGCCTGGGCGGCACCCTGGCGCGGCCCGATTACAGCTACCTGAGCTGGTTCTCGATGCTGTTCGCGGCCGGCATGGGGATCGGCCTGATGTTCTACGGCGTCTCCGAACCCCTGTCCCATTTCAGCTCCTCCCTCGGCGGCGTCAGCGTCGAAAACGGTGTGCGTAGCGACTGGGCACCGCTGGGGGCGGCGGCCGGTGACGCCGCCGCGGCCGAGCGCCTCGGCATGGCCGCGACCATCTACCACTGGGCCCTGCACCCCTGGGCGATCTACGCCATCCTGGCGCTGGGGCTGGCGCTGTTCTCGT
Source organism: Marinobacterium sp. (assembly GCA_003250495.1). GTDB lineage: Bacteria > Pseudomonadota > Gammaproteobacteria > Pseudomonadales > Balneatricaceae > Marinobacterium_D. Next base: position 2,113 of record QKGH01000250.1, on the reverse strand, counting down.
TCAACAAGGGACTGCCGCTGACGATCCGCTCGGTGTTCTACCCGCTGCTCGGCGAGCGCGTGTGGGGCTGGCCGGGCCATGTCGTCGATATCCTCGCCGTGCTGGCGACGCTGTTCGGGCTCGCCACCTCGCTCGGCCTCGGCGCCTCCCAGGCCGCGTCGGGACTTAACTACCTGTTCGGCATCTCGATGGGCGAAACCACGCAGATCCTGCTGGTGATCGGCATCACCGCGCTGGCGATGACCTCGGTACTGGCCGGGCTCGATGCCGGGGTCAAGCGCCTGTCCGAAATCAACATGGGACTGGCACTACTGTTGCTGCTGTTCGTCATCGCCGTCGGACCGACGCTGGCACTGCTGAGCGGCTTCTTCAGCAACCTGGGCGCCTACCTGGAGTACCTGCCGGCGCTGGCCAATCCGCTCGACCGCGCGGACGCCAACTTCTCCCAGGGCTGGACCGCCTTCTACTGGGCCTGGTGGATCTCCTGGTCGCCGTTCGTCGGCATGTTCATCGCCCGCGTCTCGCGCGGGCGCAGCGTGCGCGAGTTCATCGTCGCCGTGCTGCTGGTGCCATCGCTGGCCTGCGTGCTGTGGATGACCGTGTTCGGTGGCACCGCCATCAGCCAGGTGGTCAACGACGGCTACCAGGCGGTCACCGAGGCGGCGCTGCCACTGCAGCTGTTCACCATGCTCGACGCGCTGCCGCTGGCACAGATCACCTCGCTGCTGGCGATCGTGCTGGTGATCGTGTTTTTCGTCACCTCCTCCGACTCCGGCTCGCTGGTGATCGACGTGATCTCCGCCGGCGGCAAGGTGGACGCACCGACGCCGCAACGGGTGTTCTGGTGCACCTTCGAGGGACTGGTGGCGATCGCGCTGATCCTCGGCGGCGGCCTGGTGGCGCTGCAGGCGATGGCGGTATCGACCGGCTTCCCGTTCACCCTGGTGCTGCTGGTGGCGACCGTCTCGGTGGTCAAGGGGTTGATGTCGGAACCGCGCGCATCCTGATATGCAGGTGTCGCGGACAACGATTGACTGACCAGGGCGGACCGCTATCCTGCTGATGGCGCTCCGCCCCCTCTTTAAGATGATGCAGGCTGTTTCGAGGCTCAGGCATGCAGGCAGAACAACTGGACATTCTCGATTTTCTGCGTCGCTACCCCCCGTTCAGCGAACTGCCGGAAAAAACGCTGGCGGAAGTGGCCTGCAATGTGGAGGTTAGCTATTTCAAGGCGGGTAGCGCCATTCTCACCTTCAACCAACAGGTGGACGCGCTGCATGTCATTCGCAGTGGTGCCGTCGAGGTTTATCGGCGCAATGGCGACCTCTACAACAAACTCAGCGCCGGCGGCTACTTTGGCGAATTTGGCCTGTTACGCAATGGTCGGGTGCGTTTTCCGGTAACGGCGCTGGAGGACACGCTGATCTACCTGATTCCAGCCCCGATCTTCTCCGACCTGTTCGAGAACCATGAGCTATTTGCCGATGGCGTAGAGGTGGAGGATCGCACCCGCCTGCGTCAGGCGGTGGCCCGGCAGGAGGATGCCAACGAACTGATGAGCGCACGTACCGAGGTGCTGATCAGCCGCGAAGCCGTTACTGTTGAAGCCGATACCAGCGCCCGCGAGGCCGCGCAACGCATGTCGGCGGAGGGGGTTTCCTCGCTGCTGGTCCTGGCCAACAGCAGTGTCGACATTGCCGAGGACACCCCTTCCGGCCTGCGTGTCGCCGGCATATTGACCGACCGCGATCTGCGTAACCGCCTGCTGGCACAGGGGCTGGACTACGCCACGCCGGTATCCCGCATCATGACCGGCGCTCCGGTCAGTGTGAACCACAACCAGCTCGTATTCGAAGCAATGCTACTGATGCTACGCCACAACGTGCACCACCTGCCGGTCATGAAGCATAACCAGCCGCTGGGCGTCATCGCGCTGTCCGATATTATTCGCTACGAGTCGCAGAACAGCCTGTTCGTGGTCGGCAGCATTTTCCGTGCGCATAACGTAGCAGAGTTGAAGGCGCTAGCCCGCTCGGTGCGTCACTGCTTCACCCGCATGGTGCAGGAAGATGCCAACTCGCGCATGATCGGTAGCGCCATGGCGGTGATCGGC
>QKGH01000289.1 GCA_003250495.1 Marinobacterium sp. | reverse complement strand
TGCTCTGGGCAATCCGCGATCACGTTGGTCTGACCGGCACCAAGTACGGCTGCGGGATATCACAGTGCGGTGCCTGCACCGTACACCTCGACGGCAAGGCAGTGCGTTCCTGCAGTACCCCGGTGTCCGAGGTAAAGGGCAGGAAGGTCACCACCATCGAGGGGCTGGATACTGCGGCGGGCGTGGCGGTGCAGGCGGCCTGGAAAAAGCTGGACGTGGTGCAGTGCGGCTACTGCCAGTCAGGCCAGATTATGGCAGCGGTCGAACTGCTGACCTGGAATCCCAATCCCAGCGACGCTGACATCAATGCCGCCATGTCCGGCAACCTCTGCCGCTGCGGGACCTACGCGCGGATCCGCGCGGCCATCAAGGCGGCGGCCCGGACGCTGGGCTGAAGGGCGATATGCACAACAAGGAGACCGTGATGATCAGCCGCCGCCTGTTCCTGGTGAGGTCCGCGACCGTCGGCACCGGGCTGACCCTGGGCATGTTCCTGCCGGGCGGCGGCCGTGCGGAGCCGGCAGCGGCCTCTCCGGTCGGGGCTGGCCCGGGCAAGGCCGGTGGCGCCGTTGTCACGGAAGCGCGCTTTGTGCCCAACGCCTTTGTGCGTATCGGGAGCGATGACCGGGTCACAGTCATCATCAAACACCTCGAGATGGGGCAGGGCACCTATACCGGCCTTGCCACCCTGGTCGCGGAGGAGCTGGACGCCGCCTGGTCGCAGATCGAGGTCGAGAGCGCGCCCGCCGATGCGGGGCTCTACAACAATCTGTTCTGGGGAAAGATGCAGGGCACCGGCGGCAGCACGGCGATGGCCAACTCCTTCGAGCAAATGCGCCACGCCGGGGCGGTGGCGCGCCATATGCTGGTTGCGGCGGCGGCGCGGCAGTGGCAGGTGCCGGTGGATGAGATCGAGGTGCGCGACGGCGTGCTGCGCCATCCCGGGAGCGGCCGGGAGTCCGGCTTCGGCGCGCTGGCCGGGGCGGCTGCGCAGGAGACGGTGCCGGAGACGGTGTTCCTCAAGGATCCGGAGCAGTTCCGCCTGATTGGCACCCGGGTGCCGCGCAAGGACAGCCAGGCCAAGATAAACGGTTCGGCGCTGTTCACCATGGATGTGCAACTCCCGGGGATGCTGACCGCGCTGGTCGCCTACCCGCCGCGCTTCGGAGCCCGCCTGGATACCTACATCACCCACAAGGCGCGGAACATGCCCGGCGTGGAGGACGTGGTGTTCATACCTGCCGGTGTCGCGGTGCTGGCCAGGGACTTCTGGAGCGCCCGCAAGGCGCGCGATGCGCTGCGGCTCAACTGGAACGAGGACACTGCCTTCAAGCTGGGATCCGCCGAGATCGAGGCGCAGTACCGCCGGCTGGCGGAAAGGCCGGGCAAGCCCGCACGCGGCGAGGGCGATGCTGGCGCCGCCCTGCAGGCCGCGGACAAGCGGCTGGTAGCCACAATTGCCTTCCCCTACCTGGCGCATGCCGCGATGGAACCCATGAACTGCGTGATGCAGCGGACTCCAGACGGCGTGGAGATCTGGAACGGCGAGCAATCCCAGACCGCCGACCAGAAGGCCGTCGCGAAGGTTTTCGGTATTGCCCCTGAGCAGGTGAAGATCAACATGCTGTACGCGGGCGGCTCCTTCGGACGCCGCGCCAACCCGGATTCGGACTACCTGGTGGAAACGGCCACCATCGTCAAGGCCATCAATGGCAGGGCGCCGGTGAAGCTGGTGCGCACCCGGGAGGATGACATGCGCGCCGGCTACTACCGTCCCCTGTTCGTACACCGCATCGAGGCAGGCCTGGACGCCGCCGGCAATCCGGTCGCCTGGCAGCAGCGCATCGTCGGGCAGTCGATCGCAACCGGCACCGACTTCGAGGACGCACTGATCAGGGACGGGGTGGATGTCACCTCGGTCGAGGGCGCCGCCAACCTGCCCTACGCCATCCCCAACATCCGCGTGGAGCTGCATTCACCGCGCAACCCGGTGCCGGTGCAGTGGTGGCGCTCGGTGGGTTCGACGCACACGGCGTTTGCCGTGGAGACCTTCATTGACCGGCTGGCGTCGGCGGCGGGCAGGGACCCGGTTGATTTCCGTCGTGCCCTGCTCAAGGAACATCCACGCCACCTCGGGGTGCTGGAACTGGCCGCCGGGAAGGCTGGCTGGGGCAGCCCGCTGCCGGCGGGGCGGGGGCGCGGCATCGCGGTGCACGAATCGTTCAATTCCTGCGTCGCGCAGGTGGCTGAAGTCAGCGTGCACGAGGACCACAGCTTTACGGTGGACCGCGTGGTGATCGCGGTCGACTGCGGCATCGCGGTCAACCCGGATGTCATTCGCGCGCAGATGGAAGGCGGCATGGCGTTCGGCCTGTCCGCCGCGCTGCACAGCGAACTGACACTGGAGGCAGGCCGCGTGGTGCAGTCGAATTTCAACGACTACCGGGTGCTGCGCCTGAAAGATATGCCGGCGGTGGAAGTACACATCGTCGCCTCCGCAGAACCGCCGACCGGCGTAGGCGAGCCGGCGACACCGGTGATCGCCCCGGCGGTGGCCAACGCGCTGTCCGCCGTCACCGGCCACTGGTTTGACAGGCTGCCGCTGCAGCTGCCGGCTTGAAACCGCTGTACGGCACCGACCGGGAGACCCTGGAAACCGCCATCGACTGGCTGGCGCAGGGTGCGCGCCCGGTGCTGGTGACAGTGGCTCGCACCTGGGGCGCCTCACCGCGGCCGGTCGGTTCGCACATGCTGCTGCGTGCCGACGGTGCCTTCTGTGGCTCGGTCTCGGGTGGTTGCGTCGAGGAAGACCTGGTCACGCGCTACCGGGAGGGGCAACTGGGAGACAGCTTCCCGACCCGCATCGACTACGGCATCAACCGCGAGGAGGCGACGCGGCTCGGCCTGCCCTGTGGCGGACGCCTGGAACTGCTGCTGGAACAACTCGACAGCGCAGCCCCGCTGCAGCGGCTGCTCGCGCAGATCACGGCCGGCGAACTGGTGCGCCGCCGTGTATGCCTGGCGACCGGTGAGGTGAGCCTGCATGCGGCCCGGCCGGCCGATGCCTTCCACTATAGCGACGAGTACCTGGAAAAGGTGTTCGGCCCGCAGTGGCGGCTGCTGTTGATCGGCGGCGGACAGCTTGGCCGCTACGTAGCGCAGATCGCACTGCTGCTGGATTACCAGGTCGTCATCTGTGACCCGCGCGAAGCGCGCGAGGCTGTTGCGCCACCGCCGCCATGCGAACTGGTGAACATGATGCCCGATGACGCCGTTCTGGTTTATGCCGACCACCCGCGCTGCGCGGTTGTGACGCTCAGCCACGATCCCAGGCTCGATGACATGGCCCTGCTCAACGCGCTGGATTCGCCGGCGTTTTACGTTGGCGCCCTCGGCTCAAAGCGCAACAGTACGCTACGCCGCGAACGCCTGCTGAGCCTGGGTGTATCCGTGCAGCAGCTGCAGCGCCTGCATGCCCCGGTCGGCCTGCCCATCGGCAGCCATTCACCGGCGGAGATCGGGGTTTCCATTCTTGCCGAGATCACCGCTGCACGGAACCTCGTCCGGCAAACCGCTGCAGAGGGCAGCGCCGCGGCATGAGTTCGGCCTGCACCGGCATTCTGCTTGCAGCCGGGCAGGGCAGGCGCTTCGGTACCGACAAGCTGCTGCACCCGCTGGCCGACGGCACCTCCATGGCGATCGCCGCGGCCCGGCGGCTGCAGGCGGCGCTGCCGCACAGCATCGCCGTCGTCGCCGACGCGGAAGGCGAGCTCGCCGGGCAACTGGCGCAGCTCGGCCTGCAGGTGGTGGCAAACCCGAATGCCGCGCAGGGTATGGGTACGAGCATTGCCTGCGGCGTGGCTGCCAGCCGCGCCGCCCCGGGTTGGGTCATAGCGCTTGCCGATATGCCGTGGGTCCCCCCGGCCGTTATCCGGGCGGTTGCCGCCGCCCTGGCGCAGGGTGCTGATATCG
>QKGH01000474.1 GCA_003250495.1 Marinobacterium sp. | reverse complement strand
GCCACCGGTGGCAAAATTGTCGAGATCGGCGACCGCGGCCTGTCCGGACGGCGAGCCAAGCGATCGCTCCATCTGCTGCTGGCTGGCAAAGTAGAGCTCCGCCATCCGGTAGTAGGCCGGCGTCGTTCCGCCCGGCGCGGCAACGAAACGGGTTAACTCCAGCTTGCCCAGGCCATCGATAGCCTGGGCCAGCGGCAGGTGAGTCTCGGCGTAGTAGGATTCGAACGCTTCGGCGTTGGTGGGATGGCCATATAACACGGTGACTTTCATGCTGATCGGGTCCTTTGTTGTTATTGGTTTTCAGCAGGGGAAGGTGCCGGAGCCCCGTGACCCCAGCGCGACCAAGAGCGGAACAGGACCCCGACCCATCGATGGTGAACCGCTCCCGGCACGATACGAACAATACTTTAGTACTGATTTTTGTCGGTAAGCTCAGCCCCTGGATAGCCTGCCGCAAGGCCGCCGGCACGCGGCGGACCCGTCATGCGCGCTCGCGCGGGCCGGGCGCCTAGCATAGCGCTACGCATAGCAGACGCAGTGATGAATAAAAAGCGGACGGTTCGCGGCACTCCGGACAACGCGCCATGCCAGGGAAAGGAATCGGCCAGGGAATCGTGCAGGCCGTCGCCCGCGGAGGATGCAACAGGCCGGACGCAAGGGTTCAGCCTGCTGCGGGAGGAGAACAGAGGCTTATTCGCCCTGAGCTTCGGTACTGATCGTCAGTATCACCTCGTCGCTGACATAGGGCGCGTAGATCCCCATATTGAACTCGGTGCGCTTGATCACCGTGGTCGCATCGAAACCAATCGCCGGCTTCTTTGTCATCGGGTGCTCGCCGATGGCGTTCAGCTGCGCCTGCATCACCACCGGCTTGGTCACGCCCTTGATGGTCAGATCGCCCGCCACCTCGAACCTGTTATCGCCCAGCGCCGTCACCTTAGTGCTGGTGAAGGTCGCGGTCGGATATTTCGCCACCTCGAAATAGTCGACACCGTTCAGGAACTCCTCGGTCAGTGCCGGTACCCTGGTGTCCACGCTCTTGACCGGGATGGTAACGGAGATGGTGGCCTGTTCCGGTGCGCTTTCATCGAAACTGACGCTACCGCTCGCCTCGGCGAATGTAGCGGTGGGGTGGGAGAAACCGAAATGGCTCCAGCTTGCCACCACGCTGGTGTGGGTCGGATCGATCTGGTAGTCGGCTGCCAGGGCCTGACCGCCCGTCAGCGCCGCCGTCAGCCATACACAGGTTTTCATCACGCGAAACGTGCTCATAGGAATTCCCTTGGATTAGCGAGGATGGGCCCGGTACTGCGGTGATCCGGCCGTTGTGGAACTACGCATACTACTGGGGCTGTATATAGCAGCAAGCGAGAAACTTGTGGGTATTTGATCGAGAAAATCGAACGTTTGGCGCGGATGACAGCAGAGAAAAGAGAAAGCTGAGGGATCACGCATCGGGGTAATGCAGGCACCGGGAGTGCCGCCAGCGCCTGCACGAAATCCCGTTACTCCGCCGTGGTGGGATCGATCATGCGCCGCACCACCTTGATCGAGTTGGCCGGAAACCCGCCCTGCTCGGCATGGGCACGCACCGCCTGTTCGTCCGGCGCCAGGTAGATACAGTAGATCTTGTCGTCGGTGACGAAGCTGTTGATCCACTGTACCTGCGGCATTTCACGCAGGATGGAGCAGGACTTCTGCGACACCCCCTGCAACTCGTCAGGGGACAGCTGTCCGGCGCCGGGCAGTTCGCGTTCGATGATGAAACGGGGCATAACGACTCTCCTTGTGATTATTTTTTGCGCTATCAGGGTAATAGCCGCTCACAAGGGGAGCCCAGTGTACTTTGGTGCCGGGACCCGGGGCCCTCAGTCGTAAATTGGCGGCAAGAAGAGGCCGCGCGCCCGACCTCCGCCTAAGACAACAGCACTCAGTAACGCCCACCCATGCCGTGGAACATGCCACCGAAGATCCCGCCGAAAATCGATCCCAGCAGCATGAACAGCAGGCTGAGGATAAAGAAGGCAGGGATCGAGGCGATGGCGAATTTCACCATGAAGATCACCATCGACATAAACGGCATCTTGATGTCGACGACGGTCACTTCCTGTCTATCGTTGTTGTCGCTCATGGGCGGTTCTCCTTGCAAAGCCAGTGATCGAAGCGCCAGTGTAGGCCGGCAACGGTGACAGCGTACAGCGCTGGCCGCACAGTCGGCGGCCAGCGCCGGACCCGGAACGATCAGACCCGGTTACCGCAGCCCGGCCTTAGCCGCGCGTGCCGCGTGCAGCTTTTTATAGCTGTCGATCAGACGTAGATGCCTGTCGAGCCCCTCCAGCTGCATGTTGGTCGGGGTCAGGCCGTGGAAACGTACGTCGCCGTTGACTGAACCCACCACCCCGGCCAGCGTGTCGCTGCCGAACATCCGCTGCAGATTGGGCAGGTAGTCGTCCAGCTCCAGCTCGTCGTCGAGGACGATCTCCAGCACCGCGCTCATGGCGCGGTAGAACAGCCCGCGTTCGACAGTATTGTTGTTGTACTGCAGGAACTGCTCGACCAGCTCCTGCGCCGGCTCCAGCTGCTGCAACGCCAGATACACCAGCAGCTTCAGCTCCAGGATGGTCAGTTGGCCCCACACCGTGTTCTCGTCGAACTCGATGCCGATCAGGGTGCGGATATCGGTGTAGTTATCGAGCTGACTCTCCTCCAGCCGCTCCACCAGATCGGCCAGCTCGTCGTCATCCAGGCGGTGCAGGTTGAGAATATCCTCGCGGTAATCCAGCGCCTTGTTGGTGTTGTCCCACACCAGGTCCTCCACCGGATACACCTCCGAATAGCCCGGCACCAGGATACGGCAGGCCGGCGCACCGAGATCGTCGTAGGCCGCCACGTACACCTCCTTGCCCATCCGTTCGAGGATGCGGAACAGCAGCGAGGCTTCCTCGCCGTTGCTGCCGGCGAAGTCCCAGTGGCAAAACTCATAGTCGGCGCGGGCGCTGAAGAAGCGCCAGGAGATCACGCCGGAGGAGTCGATGAAGTGCTCGACGAAGTTGTTCGGCTCGGTCACGGCGAGGCTGTTGAAGGTCGGCGGCTGGAAGTCGTTCAGCCCCTCGAAGCTGCGCCCCTGCAGCAGCTCGGTCAGGCTGCGCTCCAGTGCCACATGGAAACTGGGGTGGGCGCCGAACGAGGCGAATACGCCACCGGTACGCGGGTTCATCAGCGTCACACAGATCACCGGAAACTGACCGCCGAGCGAGGCATCCTTGACCAGCACCGGGAAACCCTGCGCCTCCAGCGCGCGTATCCCCTCGACAATCGCCGGGTACTGATCCAGCACGGCCTGCGGTACGTCGGGCAGCGCCAGCTCGCCCTCAATGATTTCACGTTTCACGGCGCGCTCGAAGATCTCCGACAGACACTGCACCTGCGCCTCCTGCAGCGTGTTGCCGGCGCTCATGCCGTTGCTGAGGAACAGGTTCTCGATCAGGTTGGAGGGGAAGTAGACCGTCTCGCCATCGGACTTGCGCACGAACGGCAGCGAACAGATGCCGCGATCCATGCGTCCGGAGTTGGTATCGAACAGGTTGGAGCCGAACAGCTCGCCATCCGGGTTGTAGATCTCCAGGCAGTAGTCGTCGAGGATCTCCGTCGGCAGCTCGTCATTCGGCCCCGGCTGGAACCAGCGCTCGTCCGGGTGGTGCACGAATTCGCTGGCGGCGATCTCCTCGCCGAAGAACTGGTCGTTGTAGAAAAAGTTGCAGCTCAGGCGCTCGATGAACTCGCCCAGCGCCGAGCACAGCGCGCTCTCCTTGGTGGCCCCCTTGCCGTTGGTGAAACACATCGGCGAGGCCGCATCGCGGATATGCAGCGACCAGACGTGCGGCACGATGTTGCGCCAGGAGGCGATCTCGATCTTCATCCCCAGCTGAGCGAGGATGGCGGTCATGTTGGCGATGGTCTGCTCCAGCGGCAGATCCTTA
>QKGH01000243.1 GCA_003250495.1 Marinobacterium sp. | reverse complement strand
CCAGCTGGTAGCTGCTGCGTTTGCTGGTGCGCAAATTGGCCCGTACCAGTCCCTCCAGCAGGGCGAGACCGGCGCGCACACCGTCGATCACCGGCAACTCCAGTGCCTGTTGCAGCAGTGCCTGCTGGGCACTGAGTCCGGCACAGCCGAGTACCAGTACTTCGCTGTCGTCCTGCGCGATCACCTCGCGTGCGCGCTGGATCAGGCGCTGCTCCAGCACCGGATCGTCGCCATGCTCCAGCTCCAGTACCGGCAGTTTCAGGGCGTGTACGCCCAGGCAGTGCTCGGCAAAGCCGTAGGCACGGGCATTCGCTTCCAGGATGCGGATCGATTTCTGCTGGGCGGTCAGGATGGTGAAGCCGCAGCCGAGCATGCTGGCGGCGTGCATCGCCGCTTCGCCGATCCCCAGCACCGGGCCCGTCGCCAGCTCGCGGGCGGCATGTAGCGCGGTGTCGTCGGCACAGGCGATCAGGTAGCCCTGGTAACCCTGCTGTTCGCCGCGGCGGATCTGCTCCAGTACGCCGCGGCTGGCCAGGGCGCCGTCGTAGAACCCCTCGACGCTGGCGACGCCGGCACCGGCGCACAGGGTGGTGATCGCGGTCGCCGGCGAAGCCACCTCGGCGCAGCTGGCGGCGATCATCTGGCGCATCGGTTCGCTGTCGTTGGGGTTGATAACCATCAGTTTCATCGGGTTTCAGGCCTCTGCTGCGGGCGCGTTGCGGGCGCGGCGACGGCGGACGATCCAGATCGCCAGCAGCGCCGTGCCGATCAGGGTGAAGGAGAACAGCGTGGTCAGCGTGCCGAGTGCATAGAGCACCGGCGAGGTGACGTTGGTGGTCATGCCGTAGATCTCCAGCGGCAGCGTATTGAAGGTGCCGGCGGTCATCAGGGTACGGGCGAACTCGTCGTAGGAGAGGGTGAAGCCGAACAGCGCCACGCCGATCAGGCTGGGCAGGATCAGTGGCAGCACCACCAGGCGGAAACTCTGCCAGGCGGTGGCGCCCATATCGATGGCGGCGGCCTCGTAACTCTTATTGAAGCGGTTGAACACGGCGAACATGATCAGCAGGCCGAACGGCAGGGTCCAGGTCAGGTGGGCGCCGAGCGCGGAGCTGTACCAGGCCGGCGACAGGCCGAGGCGATCGAACATGATGCCGATACCGAGGCTGATCAGGATCGACGGCAGGATCAGGCTGACCAGCGCCAGGTAGAACAACACGCCGCCGCCGCGGAACTTGCGCCGGTAGGCGAGGCCGGCGAGCAGTGAGAACAGCGCGGTGCTGAACATCACCGCGAAGCCGAGCAGCAGGGAGCGGGTCAGCGAGCCGCCGAAATCGCCCACCTGCTGGGTCTCGAACAGCTGGCGGAACCAGTGCAGCGAGACGCCGTTCATCGGGAAGGTCAGGCCGCCCGACGGCCCCTGGAACGACAGCAGGGCGATGGTGGCGGTGGGGCCGTACAGAAACAGCAGGAACAGCACGAATACGATGGTCAGCGGGATGAACCCCGCCTTGCGCTGGGTGTTGCCGGAGGCCGCCATGATCACAGCTCCTTCTTGATGTTGATGAAACGGAACAGGATGCTGAGCATGATCAGGACTGTGATCAGCAGCACCACGGCGCCGGCCGCGGCGGCCGGGTATTGCAGCAGCGAGATCTCGTTGCGGATCAGCACGCCCACGGAGGCGCTGAGGCCGCCGCTCATCAGGCTGACGGTGATGAAGTCGCCCATCACCAGCGTAACGACGAAAATCGAGCCGATGGCGATGCCGGATTTACACAGCGGTACCACCACCTGGAAGATGGTTTGCAGGGTGCTGGCGCCGGCATCGATGGAAGCCTCGATCAGGTTGCGGTCGATGCGCATCATCGAGTTGAAGATCGGCACCACCATGAACAGCGTGTACAGGTGCACGAACGCGAGCACCACAGCGAAGTCGCTGTACAGCAGCCACTCGATCGGCGCGTCGATCAGGTTCAGCTCCAGCAGCGCCGAGTTGACCAGGCCGTTACGGCCGAGTAGCGGAATCCAGGAAATCATGCGGATGATGTTGGAGGTCAGGAACGGCACGGTGCAGAGGATGAACAGAATGCTCTGCAGCAGCGAGCTGCGGATATAGAACGCCAGGTAGTAGGCGATGGTGAATCCCAGCGTCAGCGTGATCGCCCAGGTGCTGAGGGCGTAGAAGAAGGTCTTCAGATAGGCCTTCAGCGTGACGTCGGAGGTCAGCAGGAATTGGTAGTTGTCGAAGATGAAATCGGGTAACAGCTGGAACGCGTCGTAATCCCAGAAGCTGACGATGATGATGGTGATCACCGGGAACAGCAGGAACAGCAGGATCACCAGGGCCAGCGGTGTGACCTGCAGGTAGCTCGGGTTGAATGAGAAGGATCGCATGCGCGGGTCTCCGGGGTGTAGAGGGGACGGCTGCGCCGTCCCCGGTCTTCATCAGGATGCGATGAACTCGTTCCACTTGCGGACCATGTACTTGTTCTCGTCCATGACCGAGTTCCAGCACGCCACGGCGCCCATGCGATCCCAGTAGGAACCGCCATCGCGTACGGCACCGGCTTTTTCCATCACCTTGCCGTCCGGGCTCAGGATGTCGCCCTGGGCCGGCTGGCCTTCGATCCAGTAACCCCACTCGTCGGCACTCATGAACTGCTTGGAGGTTTCCGGCGCGGCGCTGTAGTAGCCCTGACGGTTCAGGTAAGCGCCGACCCAGCCGGACAGGTACCAGTCGATGTACTCGTAGGCGGCATCCAGCTCCAGGCCGGACAGGTGCTTGGCCAGGCCGATACCGCCGCCCCAGGCGCGGTAACCCTCTTCCAGCGGCTGGTATTTGCAGGCGATCCCCTTGGCGCGCACGGCGGCAACGGCCGGTGACCACATCGACTGGATCACCACCTCGCCGGAGGACATCAGGTTGACCGACTCGTCGAAGCTCTTCCAGAAGGCGCGGAACTGGCCTTCGGCCTTAGCCTTCTTCAGGATCTCGATGGTCTGGTCGATCTCGGTGCGGCTCATGTTGCCCTTGTCGGTGTATTTGATCGCGCCCATCGATTCGCAGATCATCGCCGCATCCATGATGCCGATGGCCGGGATGTTCAGGATCGAGGTCTTGCCCTTGAACGCCGGATCCATGATGTCACGCCAGTGGGTGATCGGACGGCCCACCAGGTCGGGGCGGATGCCGAGGGTATCGGCGTTATAGATGGTCGGGACCAGCGTCATCCACTGGGTCGGCTCGCTGGCAAACGTTGTGGAGTCCTTGCCTTCGACGAAGCCGACGGTGTGCGGTGCGGTGCCCTGGGCGATGGTGGATTCCGCGGTCAGCTTGCCGTTGATGAACAGCGGCGAAATTTTGTCGAAGTTCTTCAGCCGCGAGGTGTCCATCGCCTGCATGGTGCCGGCCGGGAAGGTCTTCTTGCAGATCCAGTACTCGATATCGGCGATATCGAAGGAGCGCGGCTGGGTGACCACGCGCTGGGCCACGGCGTCGGAGTCGAGGGCGGTCAGCTCCAGCGTGATGCCGAGGTCCTCTTTCGCCTTCTGCGCAATGTCGTTCAGGTTGGAGACGCCGGTACCGAACTGGCGCAGTTTGATATCCTTGATGTTCTGCGCCCAGATCAGCGGGAAGCCCGTGATCGCGCCGGACCCGAAGGCGGCACCGCCGACGACCCCGGCGGCCTTGATAAAGCTGCGACGGCTGAGCCCCGCGGCAGGCTTTGCGTTGGTGCCCGGTGCACTGTCCACGGTGCCGTCGATGGCTTTCTTGTCTTCAAAACTCATCTGTTCTCTCCTGTGACTGTCGGTTAGGGTCGTGCGCGTAGAGCGATGGGGTAGCCGGTTCAGGCCGATGCCTGCAAGGGGTTCAGGTCGCCGTGGTGCCAGCCGACGAAGGCGCGGTCGCCCGCCTGCAACGGTGCGCGCAGGTAGTCGCCGTCGGCCTGGAACACGGACAGGGCGAGGCCGTCATCGAACTGGCCGCGCAGATG
>QKGH01000223.1 GCA_003250495.1 Marinobacterium sp. | reverse complement strand
TCGCGCCTATCGGGAGAGAGAATGGATATTCAGCACAAGGCACAGGCCCGCTGCAGCTGGCTGCCACAGCTGGAACATGCAGAAGGCGCACTCTACAAGGCGCTGGTGGACCAGATCGCCGCCGATATCGCCGCCGGCGTACTGGCCCCCGGGGAGCGCCTGCCGCCGCAGCGCCTGCTCGCCGATGCCCTGCAGGTGACCGTCGGCACCATCACCCGTGCCTATCGCGAAGCGGAGCGGCGCGGGCTGGTCGAGGCGCGGGTCGGCAGCGGCACCCGGGTGCGCGGCCACCACAGCGAGACGCCGGGTTTCCACCACCTCTCCCGAGCCGGCGACGGCTCGGTCGACCTGTCGCTGAGCATCCCCATCCCGCATCCGCTGCGTTCCGAACAGCTGGCGGCGGTGCTGGAGCGGGTATCGCGTCAAGTCGGGGCGACGGAGTGTGCGCTGAATTACCAGTCGGAACAGGGCAGCCTGCAGCAACGCGATCGGCTGGCGGCCTGGTTGAGTAGCCAGGGGCTGGAGGTGGCGGCCGAGGAGCTGCTGGTCACGGTGGGCGGGCAGCATGCCGATTTCCTGGCCCTGCAGTCGCTGATCCGCCCCGGCGAAGCGGTCGCCTCCGATGCGCTGACCTACCCCGGGATGATTGCGGCCGCGCGCCAGTTGGGGTTGCGCCACCTGCCGGTGGCGATGGATCGCGAGGGGATGCGTCCCGATGCGCTGGAGCGGTTGTGCCAGCAGCAACGCATCCGCCTGCTGTACCTGATGCCGGAGCACAACAACCCCACCGCCGCCCATATGAGCGAAGCGCGGCGGGAAGCGATCGTACGCCTGGCCCGGCGTTACGATCTGTTGATCCTGGAGGATGGCGTACAGTATGTCCGCCCGGAGCTGCGCGGCACCCCCTTCTTCCGCCTGGCGCCGGAGCGTTCGCTCTATATCTTCAGCGTATCGAAGATCCTGGCCGGGGGATTACGCTATGGCGTGCTGCGCGCCCCGGCCAACCTGATGCCGCAACTCAGCACCGGCCTGCGGGCCCAGTGTTGGGCGATGCCGGCACTGATGGGGGCGGTGACCTGCGAGTGGCTCTGTTCCGGTATTGCCGCTCCGCTGATCGACTGGCAGTGGCAGGAGCTGGAGGCGCGCCATCAGTTGCTGCGCCAGGTGCTGGCCGGGTACGAACTACAGGCCCACGCCTGTGGCTTCCACGCCTGGCTGCATCTGCCGGAACCCTGGCGGGCGCAGGAGTTCGTCCAGCGCGCGGCCCAACGCGGGGTGACGCTGATCAGTCCGGAGCCGTTCTGTGTCGGCAGCCAACCGGCGCCCCAGGCGATCCGCATCTGCATCACCCCGCCGGCGCAGCGCGAGGCGTTGCAGATCGGCCTGGAACGGTTGGCGGAACTGCTCGCCGAGGGACCGCCGCTCAGCGCGGCGCTGGTCTGACGCGGGTTAGCTCAGCGTACCGAACGGTAGACCCGCGTGCTGTCCTTCGGCGACAGCACCAGCTGCCAGAGCTGGCCGCGCTTGGCACGGAAGAACGCCGCGCAGCTCATCAGGTAGTAGCGCCACATGCGTGCGAAGCGCTCATCGTAGTGCTGACTGAGCTGCGGCCAGGCATCCTTGAAGTTGTCCCACCAGGCCATCAGGGTCTTGTCGTAATCGGGGCCGAAGTTGTGCAGGTCCTCGACCAGAAAGTCGTCGTGCAGCGACTTGACCAGTTTCGGCAGCGACGGCAACTCGCCGTTGGGGAAGATATAACGATCGATCCACGGATCCACCCCGCTGCCATCCTGCTCGGTACCGATGGTGTGCAGCAGGAACAGGCCATCCGGCTTCAGGCAGGGCGCCAGGGTCGAGAAGTAGGTCTGGTAGTTCTTGTGCCCGACATGTTCGAACATCCCCACCGACACGATGCGGTCGTACTGCCCCTGCACATCGCGATAATCGACCAGCTCGATCTCCACCGGCAGCCCTTCGCAGCGCACCCGCGCCATCGCGGCCTGCTCCCTGGAGATGGTGATGCCATGCACGCGGACGCCGTAACGTTCGGCCATAAAGCGCGCCAGACTGCCCCAGCCGCAGCCCACCTCCAGCACCGACATGCCCGGCTCCAGCTGCAGCTTGCGGCAGATCAGGTCGAGCTTGGCGACCTGGGCAGCGTTCAGATTATCGGCCCGCGCCCAGTAACCGCAGCTGTAACACCAGTGCGGGTCGAGCATCGCGGCGTAGAGATCGTTACCGATATCGTAGTGCTGCTCGCCCACCTGGAACGCGCGCGAAGGCGCCTGCAGATTGACCAGGCGGGCGCGCAGGTAGTGTAAGGCGATAAACAGCTTGGCCAGGCGCCGCGGCTTCTCGTCGAGCCGGGCGCTGAGCAGCCGGGTCATCAGCCCCGACAGGTCGTAGCACTCCCAATGCCCCTCCATATAGGACTCGCCAAAACCAAGCGACCCCCTGGTCAGCACCGCATTGAACAGCTGTTTATCGAGGATCTGGATATCCCAGGGGCGCGAGCCGTTGATCTGCACATCGGCTTCGGCCAGCAGCTCGGCCAGTACACCGGGCGGGCGGAGATCCGCATCCCCCAGTTCGGAAAAGAAGCAAAACTCCGGGTCGTTTCCCTGCATCGTCCACCTCCTCAGTTTCCCATCTGCGTGGGAAGTTATGGCAAGTCAACTGGCGACGGGCACTGCGGATTGGTTGCGGCGATTCGACGACCGGCGGATCATCGATGCCTGCTGGTTATTTTTTAATCGTTATCTTTTGATAGTAGTGTGCAGTTGCACAAAGTAACAATACGTTTTGGTAATCGAACCGATAAAAATTACCTATTACCATAAATAAACTTTTATGCTTCTGGATAACCCCGGCCGCGGCGCTGGCCTGCCCCCGCGCAACGCGCTAAGGTAATCGCCTCGCTCGTTTAACCAGTGACAGGAAAGATCCCACCATGTACGTGGCCATGAACCGTTTCCGTATCGCCCCCGGCAAAGAACAGGAGTTCATCGAGATCTGGCGCAGTCGCGACAGTTACCTCGACGAGGTGCCGGGGTTCCAGAGCTTCAACCTGCTGCAGGGCCCCAGCACCGAGGAGTGCACCCTGTTCGCCTCCCACAGCCTGTGGGAGTCCGAAGAGGCGTTCATCAACTGGACCAAATCCGAGGCGTTCCGCAAGGCCCACGCCAACGCCCGTCCGGCCAAGGATATCTACCTCGGACCGCCGCAGTTCGAGGGCTTCAACTCGGTACTTTGAACCCTCGCCGGTAAGCCCCCGTTTGCACGCGGTCAGTCGAGCCTGAAACGGATCACCACCGCCAACGCACGGGGGCCCGCGGCCGTCTCGTCGCAGCGAAACCGGCCGACTGCCGCCACGGCGGCGGTCGCCGCCTCATCCAACAGCGCCGAGCCGCTGCTGTGACCAATGCGTACGTTTACGATCTGACCGTCCGCCAGCAGCTCGAACAGCACCCTCACCTGCCCCTGTACCCCCAACCTGCGCGCCCGTGCCGGGTAGCGCTTATGCGCTTCGATCGCCCGTAACAGACTCTTCAGGTCGACCGGCGGCTGGACCTTGCTAACCGCTGGCGCGGCCGCCGGGGCCGCTGCTGCGGGCTCGACCGGAGCCAGCGCAGGCGGCGGGGCCGGCAGCGGAGCCTCGGTTTGCGGCACCGAAGCCGGAACGGTCGGCGGTTTACGCTTGGGCTCGGGCCGCGGGGTCGGCGCCGCGGGTTTGGATACCGCCGCAGAGCGCTGTGGGACGACGGGCGGCGGTGCTGCCACCGGCGGTGTTACGGCTTGCGCTACCGGTTGCGCGGGCGGCGGTTCCGGCGCTTCCGTCGGCAGCCTCGGCTCAGGGGGAGGAACCGGCTCGGACCGCTCCATCACCGGCTCAGCCCGCGCCGCGGACACCAACTGGAAGCTCTCGAACCTCAGCTCCGCCTCCTGCGCCTCCTCCACCGGCTCCGGCGACTCCAGCACCCGCAGCAGGATAAACCCGGCCAACAGAT